>JAFAWC010000018.1 GCA_019242135.1 Mycobacteriaceae bacterium
GTCGGGGCGGCGGTTGGATGCGTCCGGCCTGCTCGATTGGGCTCACGCGGCGGTGGGCGGGCTCGTCGTGCATGCCGAGGAGATCAACCGTTTGAACGTCTTCCCGGTTGCCGACGCTGACACCGGCGCCAACCTGGTATTCACCATGCGGGCCGCGCTGGCCGGCGCGGAGAACTGCGCCGATGATGGCCTGGCGCAGGTGGCTGCGGGTTTGGCGCGCGGCGCGCTGCACGGCGCGCGGGGCAACTCGGGGGTGATCCTGTCGCAAATTCTGCGCGGGCTCTCCGACGTGGTCGCTGCCGCGGCCGCCGACGCCGAGATCGACGCGGCGCTGTTCGGCGCTGCGCTTCGACACGCGGCGGATCTGGTGGTTGGTTCCATGGGCGAGGAGGTGCCGGGCACGATCGTGTCGGTGCTGCGGTCGGCGGCGGGCACCGCTCAGCGTTGCGCCGCCGACGGCGACGACCTCTCCGAGACGGTGGTCGCCACGGCGGACGCCGCGGTCAGCGCGCTCGAAAAGACCCCAGAACAGCTCGGGGTCCTGGCCGAATGCGGTGTCGTCGACGCGGGCGGGCGCGGCCTGGTCGTGCTGCTGGACGCGCTGGCCGCCACGCTCACCGGGCACACGCCCGCGCGCAGCGAATACGTCCCGTCCCCGCCGACCGACAGCGCGGCGCCGGCCGAGCCGGCAGCCGAAATCCGCCCGCCGCACTACGAGGTGATGTACCAGATCAGCGGGTCGGGCCAGCGGCTCGACGCACTGCGCGAGCGCCTCGAGCAACTCGGCGACTCGGTGGCCATCGCAGGCGACGGAGGTGACCGATACTCCGTGCACGTGCACGCCGAGGACGCCGGTGCCGCCGTGGAGGCCGCGTTCGCGGTCGGCACGCCGAGCAAAATCCAGATCTCGACGCTGCGCGGCGGCGCGGCGTCCGGCCGGTGGACGCGACGCCGGGCGGTGCTCGCGGTCGTCGACGGGGACGGCGCCGAACACCTGTTCGCCGGGGAGGGCGCGCATGTGTTGAGGTGCACCATGGACCGGCCGCACCCGTCCGCGTCGGTCACCGCGAAGGACCTGTTACGCGCCGTCGTGGACACCGGTGCAGGTCAGGTGATGGTGCTGCCCAATGGTTACGTCGCGGCCGAGGAGCTGGTGGCCGGCTGCACGGCGGCCAGCGGGTGGGGGCTGGACGTCGTGCCGGTGCCCACCGGATCGATGGTGCAGGGACTGGCAGCGCTGGCCGTGCACGAACCCGGCCGCACCGTCGTCGACGACGGCTACTCGATGGCACAGGCCGCGGCGGGCACCCGGCACGGTTCGGTACGCATTGCCACCGACCAGGCCCTGACGTGGGCCGGCCCGTGCGAACCCGGTGACGGTCTCGGCGTCGCCGGCGATGAGGTGCTCGTGGTACACCGCGACATCGCCACCACGGCATGCGGACTGATCGACCTGCTGCTGGCTGTCGGCGGCGAGATGGTGACGGTGCTGACCGGGGCCGGCGTCGACGATGCGGTGGCCCGTGACCTCGAAGGCCACATGCACCGCTATCACCCCGGCACCGAGCTTGTGAGCTATCGCACCGGCCATCGCGGTGACCTGCTGCTGATCGGAGTCGAGTAGCGTGGCCACACTCGAAGGTCGGCTCGACTACATCCTCGGCCGACGGGCAGCCGGCAAGCTCGAGGAGAACTTCGGGTTTCGGACCGTCAACGACCTTTTGCGGCACTACCCGCGTAGATACAGCGAAGGCATGACCGTGCGGGGTGAGGACGAAGACCTCGATCTGCAGAAGGGCGAACACGTCACCTTCGTCGATGTCATCACCGCGGCCAGGGCTGACTACATGAAAGCGCAGCCCGGCAAGCGCCGACGCAAGTACCTGCGGGTGACGCTGGGCGACCGCCGGCCGAGCGTGACCGCCACCTTCTTCAACGCCGACTGGATGATCGACAAGCTCGTCCCGAACACCCGCATCATGCTCTCCGGCGAGGTTGACTACTTCAAGGGCGCCCTGCAACTGACTCATCCCGCGTTCCTCGTGCTGGAATCGCCCAGCGGCAAGGAGATTGGCACCAAGTCGTTGAAAACCATCGCCGCGACGTCGGGCGCGACGGGCGACGAGCTGCTCGCCGTCTTCGAGCGGGAGTTCTTTCCGATCTATGCGGCCAGCGCGAAGGTGCAGAGCTGGGACATCTACGCGTGTGTGCGCCAGGTTCTCGACGTGCTAGACCCCATCGACGATCCGCTGCCCGAATCTGTTCTGCGCGAGCGGGGTTTGGTCTCCGAGGACGACGCGTTGCGCGCCATCCATCTCGCCGTGAGGGAGGCCGACCGGGAAGCGGCCCGCGAGCGCCTGACCTTCGACGAGGCGGTCGGCCTACAGTGGGCCCTTGTGTCCCG
>JAFAWC010000217.1 GCA_019242135.1 Mycobacteriaceae bacterium
CGACATCGACTCGGTCGTCTGCGACTGTACGGACCCGGCCGCTTTCGCCGAGGCCCTTCCGCTGCTGCCCCATCACCTCGACTCGATCGTCAACGTGCCCGCACCCACGTTCGACCCGGGTGATCCCCGCGCATACACGCTCGCGGAGCGGGCCGCGGCGTGGCGCAACAATCTCGACGCCACCGTTGTCGCCCCGGTGCTGATGGTCAACGCGATCGGAGATCACCTGCGGTCCGGCGGTTCGATCGTCAACGTCGTCGCGGAGAACCCGCGTGACGGCAGTGCCGAGGCCGCGGTCAAGGCTGCATTGTCGAACTGGACCGCGGGGCAGGCCGAGTTCTTCGGCACGCGTGGCATCACCATCAACACGGTGGCGTCCGGTCGCGGTGTCGAACCCGGCTACGACGGGGTGTGCACCGGCATCCCGGCCAACGCCGCAGGCGAAATCGCCCGGCTCGCAGTGTTTTTGACGACACCCGCGGCGCGCCACATCACCGGGCAGACACTGCACGCCAGCCACGGTGCGCTGGCCAACTGGGGCTGATCTGAACAACCGGGTCTAGTGTCGATCCCGTGACGATTCGACTCGGTTTCCAGATCCCCAACTTCAGCTACGGCACCCCGGTTTCCGAACTCTTCCCCACCGTCATCCGGCAGGCCCGAGAAGCCGAAGAAGGCGGTTTCGATGCCGTCTTCGTGATGGACCACTTCTATCAACTGCCGATGCTCGGCACTCCCGACCAGCCGATGCTGGAGGCGTACACGGCTCTCGGGGCGTTGGCGACCGCGACCCGACGCGTCCAACTGGGCACGATGGTGACCGGCAACACCTACCGAAACCCGACGCTGCTAGCCAAGATCATCACCACACTGGACGTGGTGAGCGGGGGCCGGGCCATCCTGGGTATCGGCACCGGCTGGTTCGAGCTCGAACACGAGCAGCTCGGATTCGAGTTCGGCACCTTCGCCGACCGGTTCGACCGGCTCGAGGAGGCGCTGCAGATCATTGTTCCGATGATCAGGGGTGAGCGGCCGACCTTCTCGGGAGCCTGGTACCACACCAAGGAGGCGATGGCCGAACCGCGGCTGCGCAACCACATCCCGCTGTTGATCGGCGGCCGCGGCGAGAAGAAGACGTTCCGGTTGGCTGCCCAGCACTTCGACCACATCAACGTCATCGCCGGCTTCGACGAGCTGCCCCACAAGGTGGCGGTTTTGAAGCAGCGCTGCGAGGAAGCCGGACGTGACCCCGCGACGTTGGAGACGAGCATGCTGGTGACGGCGGTGGTCGAGGACAAAGCGTCGGCTGACATGATCCCTTCGGAGATGAGTCAGCGGGCGGTGGTCGGCAGCCCGGAGTCGATTGCCGAGCAGATCAAGACCAAGGTGCTCGACGCGGGCATCGGCGGCGTCGTGATCAACGTGCCGATCTATTCGCCCGGGATCGTCGCCAAGACAGGCGAAGCACTCAAGCCGTTGGTGAGCTAGCAGCGCCGGTGGCGTATCCCACAACGACGAGCCGCGACGGGCGTCAACGGCCCGACTAGCGTGGTGGGCATGACGCCCACGCCCGACGCCGCGATCGAACCGAAGCAACGGCACCAAGTCGTCGTGGTCGGTTCCGGGTTCGGTGGGTTGACCGCGACCAAAGCGCTCAAGCGTGCTGACGTCGATGTCAAGCTGATCGCGCAGACCACCCACCACTTATTCCAGCCGCTGCTGTACCAGGTCGCCACCGGGATCATCTCGGAGGGTGAGATTGCGCCCGCGACTCGGGTGATCCTGCGCCGTCAGAAGAACGCGCAGGTGCTGCTCGGCGAGGTCACCGGAATCGATCTGCAAAACCGCAAGGTGACGTCGGAGCTGCTCGGCCACGTCTACGTCAGCCCGTACGACACATTGATCCTCGCGGCAGGCGCGGGTCAGTCCTATTTCGGCAACGATCACTTCGCCGAGTTCGCGCCGGGCATGAAAACCATTGACGACGCACTCGAACTGCGTGCCCGCATCCTGTCGGCGTTCGAGCAGGCCGAGAGGTCCAGCGACGCGAGCCGCAAGGAGAAGCTGCTTACATTCACCGTCATTGGTGCCGGGCCGACCGGTGTGGAAATGGCGGGCCAGATCGCCGAGCTCGCCGATCACACGCTCAAGGGGGCGTTCCGCAGCATCGACTCGACGAAGGCGCGGGTCATCCTTCTCGACGCCGCGCCGGCGGTGCTGCCACCGATGGGCGAAAAGCTGGGCAAAAAGGCGGCCGCGCGGCTGGAAAAGATGGGCGTCGAGATTCAGCTGGGCGCGATGGTCACCAACGTCGACCGCAACGGGCTGACGGTCAAGGACTCAGACGGCACGACCCGCCGCATCGAGTCTGCGTGCAAGGTGTGGTCGGCTGGAGTACAGGCCAGCGGGTTGGGTAAGCAACTCGCCGAACAGACTTCGGTCGGGCTGGACCGGGCCGGCCGAGTCAAGGTGCTTCCCGACCTGACCATTCCCGGTCATCCCAACGTCTTCGTGATCGGCGACATGGCGTACGTGGAAGGTGTGCCCGGCATGGCGCAGGGCGCGATCCAGGGCGCCAAGTATGCGGCCAGCGCCATCAAGTCGGAACTCAAGGGCGCCGACGCGGCCCAGCGTGAGCCGTTTCAGTACTTCGACAAGGGCTCGATGGCCACCGTGTCGCGCTACAGCGCGGTCGCCAAGATCGGCCCCCTGGAGTTCGGCGGAATCGTCGCGTGGCTGGCATGGCTGGTGCTGCATTTGGTGTATCTCGTGGGGTTCAAGACCAAGATCACCACGCTGCTGTCGTGGACGGTGACCTTCGTCGGCCGCAACCGCGGCCAGTTGACCGTCACTGAGCAGCAGGCGTTCGCCCGGACCCGAATCGAAGCATTGGAGGAGTTCGCCGCGACGGTGCAGAACGAAGCGGCCAGCTAACGGTGCTCGTCTTCGAGGTTTTGCAGCCGGACCTGACCACGCGCGACCACGCGATCGTTCTCGTCGGTGATCGTCGTCACCCACAGCTGCTGCCTGCGGCCTCGGTGGATCGGCCGCGCGATGGCAAGCACCGTCCCGCCGCTGATCGCCCGGAGGAAATCGGTGTTGTTGTTGACCCCGACGACGGTGCCTCCGCCGTTCTGCGTGAGCCAGGCATGACCGCAGACACTGGACAGGCTCTCGATGATCGAGCAGTAAACACCGCCGTGCACGATGCCCCACGGCTGCAGCAGCTTGTCGTGAATGTCCAGCCGGGCACGACCCACGTCGGCGCTGACCTCCAGATACGTCAGCCCGATTTCGCTGTCGAAGCCCCTGCCGAACTCAGGTTGCGGTGACGACACGCAACTTGTCTACCAGAGTGGGAGCGGTCGATACGACGCGCAGTAGTAAGTCAGGGGTATTCTTGACCCGTTGCCGCAGGAGATGAAATCAAATGGCCAAGCTGACTCGGTTGGGTGACCTCGAACGCGCGGTCATGGACCACCTGTGGTCGTCGCCGGAGCCGCAGACCGTCCGGCAGGTTCACGAGGCGTTGTCTGCGCAGCGCGATCTCGCATACACCACGATCATGACCGTGTTGCAGCGGCTCGCGAAGAAGAATCTGGTTGTCCAGCACCGTGACGATCGCGCGCACCGATACGCGCCGACGCACGGCCGAGACGAGCTGGTCGCCGGACTGATGGTTGACGCGCTCGATGAGGCGGCCGATTCGGGAAGCCGCGAAGCCGCGCTGGTGCACTTCGTTGAACGTGTCGGCGCCGACGAAGCCGCCGCTCTCAGACGAGCGCTGGCTGAACTCGAGGCGAAACACCAGATTCCCGGTAGCAGCCCGGACACCGGTTGAGGGAGACTAACCGCGTGTCCGCGCTGGCCTTCACCCTCGTCGCGCTGCTCCTGGTCGGTCCCCTACCGGAGCTACTGGCCCGAGCGTCATGGCCGCTGCGCGCGCCGCGCGCCGCCGTCGTGCTGTGGCAGGCCGTCGCGGTGGCCGCCGTCCTGTCGGCGTTTTCCGCCGGAATCGCAATCGCCAGCCGTCTGCTCGTGCCAGGTGCCGACGGCCGGCCCACCGCGACGATGACAAGTGAGATCAGGGTCCTCGGCTGGCCGTTGTGGCTCGCCTACATCACCGTGTTCGTACTCACGTTGCTGATCGGTGCGAGGCTCGCGATCGCAGTTCTGCACGTGGCGATCGCGACCCGGCGTCGGCGCGCGCACCACCGCATGCTCGTGGATTTGCTTGGCGTGTCGCGTGAGGGCGCCACCCGGTCGGTCGGCGCCGGACACCTCCGCATCCTCGATGTCTCCGAGCCGCTGGCTTATTGCCTGCCCGGCGTGCGCAGCCGCGTCGTCGTGAGCAAGGGCGCGCTGAACACCCTGAGCGACAAGGAGATCACTGCGATCCTGCGCCACGAGCGGGCCCACCTGCGCGTCCGCCACGACCTGGTGCTGGAGATGTTCGTCGCCGTGCACGCCGCGTTTCCGCGTTTCGTCCGCAGCGCCCGCGCCCTCGACGCGGTGCGATTGCTGGTGGAGATGCTCGCCGACGACGCCGCGGTCCGGGCGGCCGGCCCGGCTCCCCTGGCCCGCGCTCTGGTGGCGTGCGCAGCCGGGCGGACTCCGTCGGGCGCCCTCGCGGTCGGCGGACCCAGCACCGTCGTGCGAGTGCGCCGGCTGTCCGGCCGGGGCAACAGCCTGATGGTGGCCACCGGCGCCTACCTGGCGGCAGCGGCGGTGCTGATCGTGCCCACGGTGGCGCTCGCAGTGCCGTGGCTCACCGAGTTGCACAGGCTCGTCACCGGCTAGCACACCCTCTGCGCGTCAACCGAACACGAAAGGGAACCGATGACGCCTCCCGCAGCAGAATCGACCGGCGCCGCGCAGATCGGGGTCACCGGACTGGCCGTGATGGGCAGCAACATCGCACGCAACTTCGCCCATCACGGCTACACCGTCGCGCTGCACAACCGGTCGATCGCCAAGACGGACGCGTTGCTGTCCGAGCACGGCTCCGAGGGCAACTTCATCAAAACCGAGACCATGGCCGAATTCGTTGCGGCGCTGGAGAAGCCGCGCAGGGTGTTGATCATGGTCAAGGCCGGGGAGCCGACCGACGCCGTCATCAACGAACTCGCCGACGTGATGGAGGACGGCGACATCATCATCGACGGCGGAAACGCCCTCTACACCGACACCATCCGCCGGGAGCGGGCGATGCGCGAACGCGGCCTGCATTTCGTCGGCGCCGGAATCTCCGGCGGCGAGGAGGGAGCGCTCAACGGGCCATCGATCATGCCCGGCGGACCCGCCGAGTCGTACAAATCGCTGGGCCCCTTGCTCGAGGAGATCTCGGCGCACGTCGACGGTGTCCCCTGCTGCACCCACATCGGGCCGGACGGCTCAGGCCATTTCGTCAAAATGGTCCACAACGGCATCGAATACTCCGACATGCAGCTCATCGGGGAGGCCTATCAGCTGCTGCGCGACGCGCTGGGATTGGCCGCGCCCCAGATCGCCGACGTGTTCGCCGACTGGAACAAAAGTGACCTGGACAGCTACCTGATCGAAATCACCGCTGAGGTGTTGCGCCAGACGGACGCGAAGACCGGCAAGCCGCTCGTCGACGTCATCCGCGACGAGGCCGAGCAGAAGGGTACCGGTCGCTGGACCGTGAAATCCGCGCTCGATCTGGGCGTTCCGGTCACCGGCATCGCCGAGGCGGTGTTCGCCCGCGCGTTGTCGGGTTCGGTGGCTCAGCGCACTGCGACCACGGGCCTGGCTTCGGGGTCACTTGCCGAAAAACCTGACGATGCCGGCCAATTCACCGAAGACGTCCGGCAGGCGCTGTACGCGTCGAAAATCGTGGCCTATGCCCAGGGCTTCAACCAGATCCAGGCCGGCAGCTCCGAATACGACTGGAACATCGCGCCCGGCGACCTCGCCACGATCTGGCGCGGTGGCTGCATCATCCGGGCCAAGTTCCTCAATCGGATCAAAGAGGCCTACGACGACGACCCGGACCTGGCGACCTTGATCGCAGCGCCGTACTTCCGCAGCGCCGTGGAGACCGGTATCGATAGCTGGCGACGTGTGGTGGCGATCGCCACGCAGCTTGGCATTCCCATCCCCGGGTTCTCTTCGGCGTTGTCGTACTACGACGCCCTGCGCACCGAGCGGCTGCCCGCCGCGTTGACCCAAGCCCAGCGGGACTTTTTCGGGGCCCACACCTACGAGCGCGTCGACGCCGACCGTGGAGCGAAGTTCCACACCTTGTGGAGCGGCGACCGCAGTGAGGTGTCGGCCTAAAACGCTTAAAATCTGAAGGCGATGCGCTTTGTGCAGGGCCACCCGCCGCCCTACGACCTGACCTACAACGACGTCTTCATCGTCCCCAACCGTTCGGACGTGGCGTCGCGGTTCGACGTCGACCTGTCCACCGTCGACGGATCGGGCACGACGATCCCGGTGGTGGTGGCCAACATGACCGCGGTCGCGGGGCGCCGAATGGCCGAGACGGTCGCCCGGCGGGGCGGCATCGTCGTTCTCCCGCAGGACCTCCCGATCACGGCGGTGACGCACACCGTGGACTCCGTGAAGAGCCGGGACCTGATTGCCGACACACCGGTCACGCTCGAACCCGACGACTCGGTGTCGGATGCCTGTGCGCTGATCCACAAGCGCGCGCACGGGGCGGCGGTGGTGGTCTTTGAAGGTCGTCCGATTGGGCTGGTCACCGACGCGGTCTGCGCCGGGGTGGACCGCTTCACGCGGGTGCGCGACGTGCTGGTCGGCGACTTCGTCAGCGCGCCGGTCGGCACCGATCCGCGGCGGGTGTTCGACCTGCTGGAGCACGCCCCGATCGACGTCGCCGTGCTCACCGGGCCGGATGGCACGCTGGCCGGGGTGCTGACCCGTAGGGGTGCTCTGCGGGCGGGTTTGTACACCCCGGCCGTCGACGCGGCGGGGCGGCTGCGCATCGGAGCGGCCATCGGGATCAACGGCGATGTCGGTGCGCGGGCCACCGCACTCGTGCAGGCCGGGATCGACCTGCTGGTGATCGACACCGCCCACGGCCACCAGGCGCGGATGATCGATGCCATCAAGGCAGTCACCTCGCTGGACCTCGGTGTGCCGATTGCGGCGGGCAATGTGGTGTCCGCAGAAGGCACCCGCGACCTGTTGTCCGCGGGCGCAACGATCGTCAAGGTCGGCGTCGGTCCTGGGGCGATGTGCACCACCCGGATGATGACCGGTGTGGGCCGCCCGCAGTTCTCCGCTGTGCTCGAATGTGCCTCCGCGGCAGCACAAATGGGTGGGCACGTGTGGGCGGACGGCGGCGTGCGCCATCCCCGCGATGTGGCGCTGGCGGTGGCGGCCGGCGCGGCGAACGTGATGATCGGGTCATGGTTCGCAGGCACCTACGAGTCGCCCGGCGACCTGCTGCACGACCGCGACGACCGGCCGTACAAGGAAAGCTACGGAATGGCCTCCAAGCGCGCGGTCGTCGCGCGAACGGCCTCCGACAGCGCCTACGAGAGGGCCCGCAAGGCGCTATTCGAGGAGGGCATTTCGACGTCGAAGATGGGCCTGGACCCCGACCACGGCGGCGTGGAGGACTTGTTGGACCACATCGTCTCGGGTATCCGCAGTACATGCACCTATGTCGGAGCGTCGACCCTCGCGGAGCTGCATGAGCTCGCGGTGATCGGCGTGCAGTCGGCCGCCGGCTTCGCCGAAGGACACCCGCTGCCCATGGGTTGGTGAACCCGGGCGGCGGGGGCGGACCGCTACCATAAGGCTTTCGCTGCGCCGCTTCGGTGGCGGCTGATCGAGGGGAAGGGATCGCGTGCCGCAGGCACCCGTCGAGGGCGCCGGCTTTCGGGCCGAGCGGCCGCCAACGGAGCCGCCGGACGGCGAGCCCGCATCTAGTCGGCCGGGGTACCCGCCCGGCCGATCGACGAGCGCGCGATGAGCGGTGCCCTGGCGGTATTTGCCGTCGTCGGTTTCGTTGTGCTGACGCTCGGCACCGCGGTGTTCGTGAGTGCGGAGTTCTCGCTGACCGCGCTCGAACGCAGCACCGTCGACGCCAACGCCCGCAGCGGTGGCCACCGGGACAGGTTGGTGCAGCGCGCGCACCGGACGCTGTCGTTTCAGCTGTCCGGCGCCCAGATCGGCATCTCGATCACCACGCTGATCACCGGCTATTTGGCCGAACCGCTCATCGCGACGTCGCTGCGACCGTTGCTGGCCGCAATCTCGGTGCCCGAGCATTGGATACCTGGAACCGCCCTGGCGCTTGCGCTGCTGATCGCGACGTCGGTGTCGATGGTGTTGGGGGAACTGGCGGCCCAATACCTGGCCGTGGCCCGGCCGCTGTCGACGGCGCGCGCGGTGGCCGGCCCCCAGCTGCTGTTTTCGATGTTGGTGACCCCGCTGATCCACCTCACCAACGGCACCGCGAACTGGATACTGCGACGGCTGGGCATCGAGCCCGCAGAAGAACTCCGATCCGCGCGCTCCCCACAGGAACTCGGGTCGCTGGTGCGCAACTCGGCACGGCGGGGCTCGCTCGACCCGCTCACGGCGGCCGTTGTGGATCGGTCCCTGCAGTTCGGCGCGCGCACCGCCGAGGAGTTGATGACCCCGCGGTCCAAAATCGAGTCGCTGGAGGCTGACGACACCGTCGCCGACCTGGTCGTCAAGGCGATGGCAACGGGCTACTCCCGCTTTCCGGTCACCGAGGGCGACCTCGACGAGACGATCGGGTTGGTCCACGTCAAACAGGCTTTCGAGCTGCCGCACGATGACCTCGCCCGAACCCGGCTGGCCGATGTGGCACGCCCTGTGGCGGTAGTGCCGTCGACGCTCGACGGTGACGCTGTGATGTCGCAGATTCGTGCCAATGGTCTGCAGACGGCGCTGGTCGCCGACGAGTACGGCGGCATTGCCGGAATGGTGACCGTCGAGGATCTCATCGAAGAGATCGTCGGGGACATCCGGGACGAACACGACGAGGCGACGCCCGACGTCGTGCGCGCGGGCGACGTCTGGCGGGTCTCCGGTCTCCTCCGGATCGACGAGGTCGCCGACGCGACGGGGTTCCGGGCCCACGAGGGTGAATATGAAACGATCGGCGGGCTGGTCATGCACGAGCTCGGGCACATTCCCGCAGAGGGCGAGTCGGTGGAACTCGTTGCGTTCGACCCCGATGCCGATCTCGACGACCCCGCCAGGTGGCGGGCCACGGTAACCAGGATGGACGGCCGCCGCATCGACCTGCTCGACCTTGTCGAACTCGACCGCCGCGACGGTGAGCCGGGTGCCTGATGGCTGATTTCTTCGGTGTTGTGCTGACCATTCTGTTATTGCTCGCCAACGCGTTCTTCGTGGGCGCGGAATTCGCGCTGATATCGGCGCGCCGCGACCGGCTGGAGACCCTCGCCGAGCAAGGCAGGCACAGCGCGGTGACGGTGATCCGCGCCGGCCAGAACCTGCCGAGGATGCTGGCTGGGGCGCAGCTGGGCATCACCGTGTGCTCGATCCTGCTGGGCCGTGTCGGTGAACCCGCGGTGGCTCACCTGCTCAAGACGCCATTTGATCTGTTCGGCGTGCCCGGCGCGGTGCTGCACACGGTGTCGTTCGTGGTCGCGATCACGATAGTGGTGGTCCTGCATGTGTTGCTCGGTGAGATGGTGCCGAAGAACATCGCGATCGCCGGGCCCGAGTCCGCCGCGATGCTGCTGGTCCCGCCGTATCTGCTGTGGGTGCGCGCTACCCGTCCGGTCATCGCGTTCTACGACTGGTTCGCCCACGTGGTGCTGCGTGCGTTTGGGGTCGAGCCGAAAACCGAACTGGAGAACACCGTCTCGGCGGTCGAGCTGTCCGAGATGATCGCGGAGTCACGATCGGAGGGTCTGCTCGATCCGGAGGAGCACACGCGACTGTCGCGGGCGCTGCAGATCCGCAACCGCGCGGTCTCCGACGTCGCCATCCCACTGAACCAGGTCCGCGTGGTCAAGGTCGCCGCCAACGGCGACGGGCCGACCGTCGACGCCATCAAAGAGGCGCTGGTCCAAACCGGGTACTCGCGCTTCCCCGTGGTCGACTCCGACCACCGGTTCGTCGGTTACGTGCACATCAAGGACGTGCTGGCCGCCGTCGACGACCCGGACGCGGTCGTCGATCGCTCGACGGTCCGTCCGCTTCCCGAGGTGTACGCCACGATGGCCCTGCCCGACGCGTTGTCGCGGCTACGCCGCAACAACGCCCACCTCGCCCTGGTCAAAGGACGCGACGGCGCCGTCGTGGCGCTGCTGGCGCTTGAGGACCTCGTAGAGGACCTGGTCGGCACGGTGCGCGACGGGACGCATCGTGTCTGAGGTCCTCGATGAGGCCGTGTGGCCACGACGTCGGGACCGGCACCGCGACCGCGTATCCGCGGTGCTGGGCGCCTACCTGGACCAGCGCGCCGATGGCGCGGCGGACCCCGTCATCGACTTCCTGTTCAGGTACTACACGCTGCGGCCCGTCCAGCTTGTGCGCTGGCACCCCGGCTTCGGTGTGGCACTGACCGGTCCGGCGGCCGCTGCCTATGCGCGGCTCAGTGGATACCGCCGCAGCGGTCACACGGTGACCGTCGATCCCGAATTGTTGCGCCGGCGCCGTGCGACGATCGATTTCGTCGTCGCCCTGCTCAGCGCGACCGCCGGCCGGCGCGCCCACCTGGGCTGCTTCGGGCTGCACGAATGGGCCATGGTGTACCGGGCTGAACCTGGCGATGTGCGCCACAGCGGTGTGCCGCTGCGGCTGGGAATCGCCGGCACGAACGCGGTGGTGGAATCGATGCCGTTGCGGTGCACCCACTTCGACGCGTTCAGATTCTTCACCGATCCGGCGCGGCCACGCAACTGCGCCCAGTTGACCCGAGAGGCCCAACCGGCCACCGAGCAGCCGGGGTGTCTGCACGCCGCCATGGATCTGTACAAGTGGGCCGCAAAGTTGTTGCCACTGCTCGACTCAGACATCGTGATGGACGCGTTCGAGCTGGCTTACGCGGCCCGGGTGCTCGACATGCGTGCCAGCCCATACGACCTGACCGCGCTCGGCTACGAGCCGGTACGAATCGAAACTCCGTCTGGGCGAGTGGAATACGTGCGCCGGCAAGCGGTCGTCGCCGAGCGGGCGGCCGTGGTCCGTCAGACGTTGCTCGCGCGGTGTCGCGGTCTGCTGGGCGCCGGGGTCTGAACCGGTGGTGGTGATTCGGCTCGATCCAGCGGGATAATGTGCCGGCCGATAAACCTCGGCAAGGATCATCGCTGGTGATTGGCCCACGACCCCCATCAGCGCCGCGACACAGGAGGGGGGCCGACGTGGTTGAGGACGGGGCGAAAGGTCGCATAGCCATCGAGCGTGATGTCGAAATCACGATGGACGACGGCGCGGTCCTTCGCGCCGATGTGTTTCGGCCCGAAGACCCTCACCCGGTGCCCGTGGTGATGACGCTGGGACCCTACGGCAAGGGTATTCGCTACCAGGACAGCTATAAATCCGAATGGGATTGGCTTGTGGGTGCGCATCCGGACCTGCTTGAAGGATCCTCGCGCAGTTATCTGACGTGGGAGACGGTCGATCCTGAGATCTGGGTTCCGTGGGGATACGCGGTGGTGCGAGTCGATTCACGCGGTGCGGGACGCTCGCCGGGCTACCTCGACCCGTTTTCGCCCCGCGAGGTCCGCGACTACTTCGAGGCGATCGAGTGGGCGGGGCGCCAATCATGGAGCAACGGCAAGGTCGGCCTGTGCGGAATC
>JAFAWC010000240.1 GCA_019242135.1 Mycobacteriaceae bacterium
TGGTGGGAATGATCCCGAAGACCACCACGCTCTTTGCCGACGCGGTGTTCCGCCGGACCGGGGGATAACATCCGTGCGTGCCCCGCATCTTGGTCTACAGCGACGACGCGAACGTACGTGAACAGGTCAGGCTCGCGCTGGGCAAGCGAATCCACCCCGAACTGCCGGAACTGGCCTATGTCGATGTGGCGACCGGTCCCATGGTGATCCGGCACGTCGAAACCGATGACATTGACCTGGCCATTCTGGACGGTGAAGCCACGCCGACCGGGGGCATGGGCATTGCCAAACAGCTCAAGGACGAGGTTGCCAATTGCCCCCCGATCGTCGTGCTGATGGGGCGCCGCGACGACGCCTGGCTGGCGAAGTGGTCGCGGGCCGAGGCCGCGGTACCGCTGCCGATCGACCCGATCGAGCTGGCCGACGCTGTCGTGGGGATTCTCCGCCGACATTGACTAACCCCTAGTCGGCGGCACCGCTGACTCATGTTTAGGCTGTGGGGGAGGTCACCTGAGGGCCGACGGCCACGGTGCGTCACAGTCCACGATGCAGCAGGGAGCGAGTTGAACGTCTACGTCCCCATCCTGGTTCTCGGCGCGATTGCGACCGCGTTTGCGGTGTTCTCCGTGGGCGTCGCGGTGCTCGCCGGCCCGCGCCGCTACAACCGGGCCAAGATGGCGGCCTACGAGTGCGGGATCGAGCCGACGCAGGAGCTGGTGAGCGGTCCGTACGCGGCGCAGGGCCAGCGGTTCCCCATCAGGTACTACCTGACCGCGATGTTGTTCATCATCTTCGACATCGAGATCGTGTTCCTTTATCCGTGGGCGGTCACCTTCGACGCGTTGGGATTGTTCGCCCTGGTCGAGATGCTGTTGTTCATGGCGACCGTGTTCGTCGCCTACGGCTATGTGTGGCGCCGCGGCGGCCTGAGCTGGGACTGACGCGATGGGTATCGAGGAGAAGCTGCCCGGCGGCATTCTGCTGTCCACGGTGGAGAAGGTCGCGGGATACGTCCGCGCCGGGTCGCTGTGGCCGGCGACATTCGGGCTGGCGTGCTGCGCCATCGAGATGATGGCGACGGCCGGACCGCGCTTCGACATCGCCCGGTTCGGCATGGAGCGGTTCTCGGCGACACCGCGCCAGGCCGACCTCATGATCGTGGCCGGGCGCGTCAGCCAGAAGATGGCGCCGGTGCTGCGACAGGTGTACGACCAGATGGCCGAACCGAAATGGGTGCTGGCCATGGGGGTCTGCGCCTCGTCGGGCGGAATGTTCAACAACTACGCGATACTGCAGGGCGTCGACCACGTGGTCCCGGTGGACAGCTATCTACCCGGCTGCCCACCCCGCCCCGAGATGCTGCTGCACGCGATCCTGAAGCTGCACGCCAAGATTCAGGAGATGCCGCTGGGCGTGAACCGCGAAGAAGCAGTGCGGGAAGCTGAGAAGGCGGCTCTGGTGGCAGCCAATCCCGCGCCCACTACCCTCCAAATCGGCGGGTTGAAGCGATGACCGAGGAAGCCGCCGCCCGTCCACCGACAACCTCCGACGCCGAGGTGATCGGCGTTCGCCGCGGCATGTTCGGTGCGAGTGGCACCGGTGACACGTCCGGCTATGGACGGCTACTGCGAGATGTCGCACTGCCAGGCGACAGTCCACGACCCTACGGGAGCTACTTCGATGAGGTCGTCGACCGCCTCGGCGCCGTCCTGGGCGAGGACGTTTTCCGCACCGCCATCGAACGAGTCGTGGTGTTTCGCAACCAGCTCACCTTGCACGTGGCCCGTGCGCATTTGGTTGAGGTGGCAAAGACGTTGCGCGACGATGCCGCGTTGCGGTTCGAGCTTTGCCTCGGCGTTTCGGGTGTGCATTTCCCCACCGACGCCGACCGCGAGCTTCATGCCGTCTACCCGCTGATGTCGATCACCCACAACAGGCGCATCAGGTTGGAGGTGGCCGCTCCCGACGCAGATCCGCATGTGCCCTCGCTATTTTCGGTATATCCGACGACGGACTGGCACGAGCGCGAAACCTACGACTTCTTCGGGATCATTTTCGACGGTCACCCGTCGCTGACCCGCATCGAGATGCCAGACGACTGGCAGGGACACCCGCAGCGCAAGGACTACCCGTTGGGCGGTGTTCCGGTGGAGTACAAGGGCGCCGAGATCCCCCCGCCCGACGAGCGGAGGGCCTACAACTGATGACCACACCCGATCGTCCGGCCGACACCGTTGTCATGGTCGGCGGACAGGACTGGAACGAAGTCGTCACGGCAGCAGCGCAAGCCCCCGCGGGCGAGCGCATCGTCGTGAACATGGGACCGCAGCATCCCTCGACGCACGGTGTGCTGCGCCTCATCCTGGAGATCGAGGGTGAGACGGTCACCGAGGCCCGCTGCGGCATCGGCTACCTGCACACCGGAATCGAGAAGAACCTGGAATACCGGAACTGGACGCAGGGCGTGACGTTCGTGACCAGGATGGATTATCTGTCACCGTTTTTCAACGAGGCCGCCTATTGCCTGGGAGTCGAGAAGCTGCTCGGCATCACCGACGACATACCCGAGCGCGCCAGCGTGATCCGGGTGATGCTGATGGAGCTCAATCGCGTTTCTTCGCACCTGGTCGCGCTGGCCACCGGCGGTATGGAATTGGGTGCGATGTCGGCGATGTTCTACGGATTCCGCGAACGCGAACTGGTTCTCAACGCGTTCGAGATGATCACCGGCCTGCGGATGAACCACGCGTTCATCCGTCCCGGCGGTCTGGCCGCCGACCTGCCCGACGGCGCCATCGGCCATCTTCGCGACCTGCTGAAGCTCCTGCCGAAGCGGTTGCGGGACATGGAGAACCTACTCAAGGAGAACTACATCTGGAAGGCCCGCACCGAGGGCATCGGCTATCTGGACTTGACCGGATGCATTGCGCTGGGCATCACCGGGCCCATTCTGCGCGCCACCGGACTGCCACACGACCTGCGCCGCGCCGAGCCCTATTGCGGTTACGAGAACTACGAATTTGATGTCATCACCGATGACGGCTGCGACGCGTACGGGCGCTTTCTCATCCGTGTCAAGGAGATGACGGAGTCGATCAAGATCGTGGCGCAGTGCGTCGACAAACTCGAGCAGCTGGGTCCCGGGCCGGTGATGATCAGCGACAGGAAGCTGGCGTGGCCGGCCGACCTGGCGCTCGGCCCTGACGGTTTGGGCAACTCGCCCAAACACATTGCCAAGATCATGGGCAGTTCGATGGAAGCGTTGATCCATCACTTCAAGATTGTTACCGAGGGGATCCGTGTTCCTGCCGGACAGGTGTACGTTGCCGTGGAATCGCCCCGCGGTGAGCTCGGCGTGCACATGGTGTCTGACGGTGGCACCCGTCCGTACCGCGTGCACTATCGGGACCCGTCGTTCACCAACCTGCAAGCCGTCGCGGCGATGTGCGAAGGCGGGATGGTGGCCGACGCGATCTCAGCCGTGGCGTCCATCGATCCGGTAATGGGCGGAGTCGACAGGTGACTTCAGACATCTCCGGGTCGCTGCGCTCCAGCCCGCCGGTGTTCGTCTCGCTGGGAGCGAAACCTGAAGAGCCCAGCCACCTTCGCGGCCGGGAAACCTATCCCGACGATGTGCGCGCACGCCTTCACACCGAAGCGCAGGAGATCATTGCCCGTTATCCGCAGCCGCGTTCGGCACTGCTGCCGTTGCTGCATCTGGTGCAGGCCGAGGACCGCTGCCTGACCCCGGCAGGAGTCGAGTTCTGCGCCGAGCAACTCGGCCTGACCGGCGCCGAGGTCACCGCAGTCGCGACGTTCTACTCGATGTACCGGCGCGATCCCACGGGTGACTACCTCGTCGGCGTGTGTACCAACTCGCTGTGCGCGATCATGGGCGGCGATGCGATCTTCGATGCGCTGCGCGATCATCTCGACATCGACAACGACGAAACCACCGCCGACGGAAAGATCACGCTGCAGCACGTCGAATGTAACGCCGCCTGTGACTACGCGCCGGTGGTGATGGTCAACTGGGAGTTCCTCGACAACCAAACGCCCCAATCCACCGTCGATCTCGTCGACAAGCTGCGCGCCGGGCAGACGGTGACTCCGACCCGCGGCCTGCCGCTGTGCACCTTCCGCGAGACCTCCCGGATCCTCGCCGGATTCCCCGATGACCGCCCCGATGACGGGCAGGGCGCTCCCGGCGATGCCACCCTCGCCGGACTGCGCGCCGCCCACGAGAGCGAGAACGACTGAGATGGCCGGCCGCACACCGCTGACGCCCGTTTTGAGCCGATTCTGGGACGATCCGAAGCCCTGGACGTTGGACACGTATCTCGAGCACGACGGCTACCGTGCACTGACCACGGCGCTGGGCATGACGCCGGACGAGGTATTGCAGACGGTCAAGGACTCCGGCCTGCGCGGACGTGGCGGCGCTGGTTTCGGTACCGGCATGAAGTGGGGTTTCATCCCGCAAGGCGATTCGGGTCCCGCCGCCAAGCCCCACTACCTGGTGATCAACGCCGACGAGTCCGAACCAGGCACCTGCAAGGACATTCCGCTGATGTTCATGACGCCGCACTTCCTGGTTGAGGGCGCCATCATTGCGGCGTACGCGATCCGCGCATCGCACGCGTTCATTTACGTTCGCGGTGAAGTGGTTCCGGTGCTGCGCCGGTTGCGTGCCGCGGTCGCCGAGGCATACGAAGCCGGATATGTCGGCCGCGACATCCAGGGCTCAGGATTTGATCTGGAGATCATCGTTCACGCCGGTGCGGGCGCCTACATCTGCGGCGAGGAGACCGCGCTGCTGGATTCGCTGGAGGGCAGGCGCGGCCAGCCGAGGCTGCGACCGCCGTTCCCTGCGGTGTCGGGGCTCTACGCATGCCCGACGGTGGTGAACAACGTCGAGTCGATCGCCAGTGTCCCGCCGATCATCCTCAACGGCGTCGACTGGTTCCGGTCGATGGGCAGCGACAAATCGCCTGGCTTCACGTTGTATTCGTTGTCCGGGCACGTGACCCGGCCCGGCCAGTACGAGGCGCCGCTGGGCATCACGCTGCGCGAGCTACTCGACTATGCCGGTGGCGTGCGACAGGGCCACCAGCTGAAGTTCTGGACGCCGGGTGGTTCGTCGACACCCATCCTGACCGCCGAGCACCTCGACGTCCCGCTTGACTATGAGGCCGTCGGTGCGGCCGGGTCGATGCTGGGCACTAAGGCGTTGCAGATCTTCGACGAAACCACCTGTGTCGTGCGGGCGGTGCAGCGCTGGACGCAGTTCTACGAGCATGAGTCCTGCGGCAAGTGCACGCCGTGCCGGGAGGGCACGTACTGGTTGGCACAGATCTACGATCGGCTGGAGACGGGTGACGGCACCTCGGCCGACATCGACAAGCTGCTCGACATTTCCGACACGATCAACGGAAAGTCGTTCTGTGCGTTGGGTGACGGCGCGGCGAGCCCGATCATCTCGTCGATCAAGTTCTTCCGCGATGAGTACGTCGCCCACGTCGAGGGGCAGGGGTGTCCGTTCGATCCGCGCGACTCCATGCTCGTGGCACCGGAAGGGGCCGCGGTATGACACTGTCCGACAACAAGGCCGGCCGCGAAGAGCAGAAGGCTGGCGATGAGCGCTCGCGCGAAGAGCAGAAGGCCCCTGCCCAGACCGAGATGGTGACGCTCAGCATCGACGGCATCGAGTTGTCGGTGCCCAAGGGAACACTGGTGATCCGGGCGGCTGAACTGATCGGCATCCAGATCCCGCGGTTCTGCGATCATCCACTGCTCGACCCGGTCGGCGCCTGCCGGCAGTGCCTGGTTGAGGTTGAAGGCCAACGTAAACCGATGGCGTCGTGCACGACGGTGGCCACCGACGAAATGGTGGTCCGCACCCAGTTGACCTCGCCGGCCGCCGATAAGGCCCAACAGGGCGTGATGGAACTGCTGCTGATCAACCATCCGCTGGACTGCCCGGTCTGCGACAAGGGCGGCGAGTGCCCGCTGCAGAACCAGGCGATGAGCAACGGACGCGCCGACACCCGCTTCGAAGATGTCAAGCGCACCTTCCCCAAGCCGATCAACATCTCCTCGCAGGTGCTGTTGGACCGCGAGCGCTGCGTGCTGTGCGCACGCTGCACCCGGTTCTCTAACCAGGTCGCCGGAGATCCGTTTATCGAACTGCTCGAACGCGGTGCCCTGCAGCAGGTCGGTATTTATACGAAAGAACCGTTCGATTCGTACTTTTCGGGCAACACCGTCCAGATTTGTCCCGTCGGCGCGCTGACCGGCACCGCCTACCGGTTCCGGGCCCGCCCGTTCGATCTGGTGTCGTCACCGAGCGTGTGCGAGCACTGCGCGTCGGGCTGTGCGCAGCGCACCGACCACCGCCGCGGCGTCGTGTTGCGCCGGCTGGCCGGCGACGACCCCGAGGTCAACGAGGAATGGAACTGCGACAAGGGACGCTGGGCATTCACGTACGCCACCGAGGACGACCGGATCACCACGCCGTTGATCCGAGGCGAGGACGGCGACCTGTCTCCGGCGTCGTGGTCAGAGGCATTGACCGTGGCCGCCAAGGGCCTGTCGGCGGCCTACGGCAATGCCGCGGTTCTCGTCGGGGGCCGCGTGACATTCGAAGACGCGTACGGCTACGCGAAGTTCGCCCGGGTCGCCCTGGGCAGCAACGACATCGACTTCCGCGCCCGCGCGCATTCCGACGAGGAGGCCGACTTTTTGGCGGCTCGGGTCGCGGGGCAACCGATGGCTGTCACCTATGCGGACATCGAAGCTGCGCCGGTCGTGCTGCTCGCCGGGTTCGAGCCGGAAGAGGAATCACCGATCGTGTACCTGCGGCTGCGCAAGGCGGCACGCAAGCACCACACCCAGGTGTACGCGCTCGCACCGTTCGCCACTCGCGGTCTGACCAAGATGTCCGGCACGTTGCTGCAGACGGCTCCGGGCGGTGAAAGCTCCAAACTCGACGAGCTGGGCACCGGCGAGTTCGCCGAGATCCTCGCTGCTCCGGGCGCACTGATCATCGCGGGCGAACGCCTTTGCCAGGCTCCGGGCGCGCTGTCGGCGGCGGCCCGGTTGGCCGATGCCACCGGCGCCAAACTCGCGTGGGTCCCCCGGCGCGCCGGTGAGCGCGCAGCGTTGGACGCCGGCGCGCTCTATTCGGTACTGCCCGGCGGGCGACCAATGGGCGATCCGCAAGCGCGGGCACAGGTGTCGTCGATCTGGAATATCACGGGCCTTCCCGGCCGCCCGGGTCGCGGCACTGCGGACATCCTCACCGGTGCGGGCGATTTCGGCGCCTTGCTCGTCGGCGGTGTCGAGCTTGCCGACCTGCCGGACCCGGTCGCGGCTGGCGCTGCCATCGACTCCGCACCGTTTGTCGTCAGCCTGGAGATCCGGCGCAGTGCCGTCACCGACCGCGCCGACGTGGTGTTCCCGGTGGCGCCGGTTGTCGAGAAGGCGGGCACATTTTTGAACTGGGAAGGGCGGTATCGACCGTTCGAGCCGGCGCTGCGCAACACCGGTGCGTTCGCCGATATGCGGGTACTGAACATGATCGCCGACGAGATGGGTGTGGACCTCGGCCTGGGCCAGGCAACCGCAGCGCGCGACGAACTCGCCCGCCTCGGCATCTGGACCGGAACGCGGCCCG
>JAFAWC010000517.1 GCA_019242135.1 Mycobacteriaceae bacterium
GCATCATCGTGCAGCTGCTCACGGTTGTGATCCCGCGGTTCGAGCAGCTGCGCAAAGAGGGTCAGTCCGGCCAGGCCAAGATGACCCAGTACACCCGCTACCTCGCGATCGCGCTGGCGATCCTGCAGGCCACCAGCATCGTCGCGCTGGCGGCCAACGGGGGACTGCTGCAGGGCTGCTCCGTCGGGCACGACATCATCTCGGGCGGATCGATCTTCACACTGGTGGTCATCGTGCTGGTGATGACGGCCGGCGCGGCGCTGGTGATGTGGATGGGCGAGCTGATCACCGAGCGGGGCATCGGCAACGGCATGTCGCTGCTGATCTTCGCCGGTATCGCCGCACGCATCCCCGGCGAGGGCAAAAATATCCTGGACTCCCGGGGCCCCGCGATCTTCAGCGCCGTGTGTGTGGCCGCACTGATCATCATCATCGGTGTCGTGTTCGTCGAGCAGGGCCAGCGCCGCATCCCGGTGCAATACGCCAAACGCATGGTGGGCCGACGCATGTACGGGGGCACCTCGACCTATCTGCCGCTCAAGGTCAACCAGGCCGGCGTCATTCCGGTGATCTTCGCATCGTCGCTGATCTTCATTCCGCACTTGATCACCCAACTGGTGCGCAGCGGCAGCTCGACGCCCGGCAACAGCTGGTGGGACAAATTCGTCGGCAGCTACCTGACCGACCCCAGCAGCCCCGTCTACATCTCGATCTATTTCGGTCTGATCGTCTTCTTCACGTACTTCTACGTCTCGGTCACGTTCAACCCCGATGAGCGGGCCGACGAAATGAAGAAGTTCGGCGGATTCATTCCCGGCATCAGACCGGGACGACCGACCGCCGACTATCTGCGTTACGTGCTGAACAGGATCACGCTGCCCGGCTCGATCTATCTGGGCGTCATCGCGGTGTTGCCAAACCTTTTCCTGCAGATCGGCAACACGGGAACCGCCCAGAATTTGCCCTTCGGTGGTACGGCCGTTCTGATCATGATCGGCGTCGGATTGGATACGGTCAAACAGATCGAGAGCCAGCTCATGCAGCGCAACTACGAAGGGTTCCTGAAGTGAGAGTCGTTCTGCTCGGCCCACCCGGCGCCGGGAAGGGGACTCAAGCGATGAAGCTGGCCGACAAGCTGGGGGTCCCGCAGATCTCCACCGGCGACCTCTTTCGCAGCAACATCAACGACGGCACCGAGCTTGGCCTGGAGGCCAAACGCTATCTGGATGCCGGTGACCTGGTGCCCTCGGAGCTCACCAACGCGTTGGTGGACAAGCGACTCGACGAGCCCGATGCCGCCGCCGGATTCATCCTCGACGGTTACCCGCGTTCGGTGGGACAGGCCGAGGCGCTGACCCGAATGCTCGAGGCCCGCAACACCAAGCTCGACGCGGTGCTGGAGTTCCGGGTGTGCGAGGAGGAACTGCGCAAGCGGCTCAAGGATCGCGGCCGCGCCGACGACACCGAAGAGGTCATTCACAACCGGATGAACGTGTACCGAGCCGAGACGGCTCCGCTGCTCGCGTACTACGACGGCACCGTGAAAGCTGTTGACGCCGTAGGCGCGCCGGACGAGGTCTTCGCGCGCGCGCTGCGGGCCCTCGGCCGGTAGGCCGCCGTGATCGCGTTGCCCGGGCTGCGAAACCGCAAGGTGGTCGCACAGCGCAGCCCCGCGGAACTCGACGCGATGGCCGGCGCCGGGTCACTGGTCGCGGCCGCGCTGCGCGCCGTGCAGAAGGCCGCCCAGCCGGGCGTGTCCACGCTTGTACTCGATCAGATCGCTGAGGCGGTCATCCGCGACGGCGGCGGCGTACCGTCGTTCCTCGGCTACCACGGCTATCCGGCAACGATCTGCTCATCGGTCAATGACCGCGTCGTGCACGGTATCCCATCAGCATCCGAAGTTCTGAAGTCCGGCGACCTGGTGTCCATCGACTGCGGTGCGATCCTCGACGGCTGGCACGGGGATGCCGCCGTGACGTTCGGCGTGAACCAGCTGATCGCCGTCGATGAGGCTCTGTCACAGGCCACCCGCGAGTCGATGGAAGCCGGAATCGCGGCGATGGTTCCCGGCA
>JAFAWC010000561.1 GCA_019242135.1 Mycobacteriaceae bacterium
GCATTTTGTCCTCCGGCGCCAACGTGGTGTCAACGGCGTCGTTCATCACCGGACACAACCAGGGCGCCGGCCGCGACCGCATCGCCGAGGCGTGCCGGCAGGGCGGCTCGACGATGTTCGGATCAGGCATCAGCCCGGGCTATATCAACCTGTTGGCGATCCTCGCCGCGAGCATCTGCGACCGCGTAGACAAGGTCACCGTCAACGAGGCCGCCGACACCACGTTCTACGACTCACCGGCGACCGAGAAGCCGGTCGGCTTCGGTCAGCCCATCGACCATCCCGACCTTCAGACCATGACCGCGCAAGGCACCGGCGTGTTCGCCGAGGCGGTGCGGATGATCGGCGACGCCCTGGGCGTCGAATTCGACGATGTGCGTTGCGATGCCGAATATGCCCAAACCACAGCCGATCTCGACCTCGGATCCTGGACCATCCCCGCCGGATGCGTCGCGGGCGTGTCCGCGAGCTGGAAGGGCTTGACGGGCGATAAGACCGTCGTCGAACTCAATCTGCGGTGGCGCAAAGGTCAAACTCTGGAGCCGGACTGGAAAATCGACCAAGACGGCTGGGTCATCCAGGTCGACGGCCGGCCGACTGTGAGAAACGTCGTGAGTTTTCTTCCGCCGGCAGACTTTCAAGCCGAAACGCTGGAAGACTTCATGGTGCTCGGGCACATCATGACGGCCATGCCGGTGATCAACGCGATCCCAGCGGTCGTGGCCGCGCCACCGGGCATCGCGACGTACACCGACCTGCCCCTGACGCTGCCGCGCGGCGTCGTGCCGCGAACCCGCAGCTAGTCGTCGGGACCCTCACCCGAGGATTCGTCCGCATCGAGCACACTGACCGCGATGCCGTACGGCAGGAACCGCACCTTGCGGCTGGGGTCGGTGTTGTGCTTGTTCGCCCGCAGCGCATCCAGCTCGGTCGCGTACACCTCTTCGACGTGCGCGCCGCCGTCCTCTCGCACGGTGTAAATGGCCCACACCCCCTCGCCGGTTTCACCGGTCGTTTCCGGCTCCCGCCGACCGCGAGCGCCCCGCGCGAATTCGTCGAACAGCATCGACCATCCCGCCCGCTCGCCCGACGTGGTCATAAAGCTGTTGATTCGGTCGAACGCGTCGCGCAGGCCCTCACCCGCCTCGCGAACCATCCGATCGAATTCGTCGGGGTCAAATCCAAACGGTCCGCCGTTTCCCATTCCGGTCCTCCTGGCGCTTCAAGCCACCGCCCACACTCGGGTCACCATCCAGTGTGCGCTCAGGCGGCGAGGTTCGCCACGACGGACGCCCTGCCCCGCTCACTCGTCACCACGGCGGACGCCCTGCCCCGCTCACTCGTCGTCGACCAGGTCGTGGCGCACCACACGCAACCGCCCGTGCGGTAGGCACGCCGCATAGCCGTGGTGCTTGCCGTACAGCTCCCAGGCGGTCCGATGGTCGTCGTGGGGCACATCGATCACATGCCCGTCGGAGAACTCCAGATGCAGGTCACCGTCGTCGCTCCAGTCGGCGTAGGTGCACATTTCGCCCGACATGTCGAAAAGCGGGCGCTCCTCGTTGCGCACCGCCATCGGGTTGATCGGCACGACTTCCGAGGGATAGTCGCCGGCCGGCGGGACCGTCAGCCGCATCGGGGTCTGGATGACGAGCTCGTTGTAGTCGTCGAGGTTGAGTACCAGGCCATCGCGGAACATGATCCGCTGCACCACGCAGCCCGCAATCCACTGGGCGCTCATGGTCTCACTTTGAATCGTGTGCCGCCACGACACAAGAGCCACACCCAACCACGTCGGGAATCCTGACGCGTGCTGCAATGCTCAGATGACCGATCCCGCCGCCGACAGACCCGCCGACATATCCGACAAGGAAGCCATCGCGCGCGTCAAGTACCACTACCTGCGAGCGCTTGACACGAAGGATTGGCAGGACTTTGCCGAAACGCTGACCGAAGACGTCACCGGTGAGTACGGCGACCGCCTGCATTTCACCAACAAAACCGAACTCGTCGACTACATGAGGTCATCGGTGGGTCCCGGAGTCATCACCGAACATCGAGTCACCCACCCCGAGATCACCGTCGACGGCGACGAGGCGAGCGCGGTGTGGTACCTGCAGGATCGGGTGATCGTCGCCGAGTTCAACTTCATGTTGATCGGCGCGGCGTTCTACCGCGACAGCTACCGGCGGGCGCCGGACGGGTGGAAGATCAGCGCCACCGGTTACGACCGGACATATGAGGCCACGATGTCCCTGGAGGGTTTGAACTTCAAGCTGAAACCCGGCCGGGCGCTACACATCTGACGACACATCGAACTGCACGCCTATTGCGAGATCGCAATCAGCGCTCCCGGCCGCAGCCACTGGATGATTTTCACCAGCGTGCCATCGTCGATCGACACACATCCCGCGGTCGGGCCTCCATCGCTGGCGTGCAAGAAGAATCCGGCACCGTTGCCCGGTTTGCGCTCTTTGGTGTTGACGCCCATCACCACCGAATGCACGTACTCCGGGATGTCCAGGTTCTCGCTGGCCGATGTGTCGAAGTGGCACTGGGCCTTTGCGCAGTGCTGATGCGTGTTGAACGTCGGGCTCTTGGGATCCCCGTCCCACCAGTCATCGGGCCCGACTTGCACGTACGACAAACCCCCGCCAGGTGATGACGCGGTGCCGAAAACATAGTCCAGCGAGAAGATTCCCATCGGCGTCGCGGGATAGCCGTCCTTGGATTGCGGCGTCAAGCCGGCCGAACCGACGTGGGCGGGGATTCCGGCGCCGATCGGTTGCCACCCAGCGGCCGTGCGTTGCCAGACGTCCATCTTCGCCGACGAGCCACCGACTCCGACGACCGAAATGACCTGCGTAGCATTGCCGACCGACTGCGCGAACCACGGCGCGGTTTCGGCACGGCTTGCCGGCGCAGCGATCAGCGCAAACACGGCCGCAGCCAGAACCGCCACGAGTCGGCGCACGATTCATGGTCGGCTGCCACCGCAACGAAGGTCAAGTCAAGGTTTAGACACGATCCTCGACACCTTCTGCCACCTCGCTGCCCGGCCGCGTCACCACCAGGCAGACGAGAAACCACAGATAGCCCAGCGACCACCCCGCCACAACGTCGGAGGGGTAGTGCACGTTGAGCACCACGCGTCCCGCACCGACCGCGAGCACCACTATTGCCCCGATGACGGCGGCCACGATTCGTGCCCGTCGCGTGAGCATCCCCGCCGACACCGTTAGCAGCGTGAGAACCCCGGCCATCACGGCCACCGCATGCCCCGACGGAAAGGCACTCGATGTCCCCGCGATCAGTGCCCCGGCGGGCCGTGCACGTCCGGCGAGATCCTTCCCGGCCTGTGCGACCACGCCGTTCAACTCCATCGTCATCAGCACGAAGAGAACGGCGCGCAGATGGCGTCGCAGCACCGCCACGACCACGACCGCGGCGCCGATGAGCTGAAATGCCTCCGGCCCCAACACGGTGCACAGCACGTCCCAGAATCGCAACCATGACTGGTGCTTGAGCCCGTAGGCGTGCAACGGGTCCATGAGCGCGGAATCGATCGCTTGCAGCCACTTCCATCGCAGCGCGAAGCCCATCCACATCACCGCATAAAGCGTGGCGGCCGCCACGGCCGCCACGGTCCGGCACGTCCAGCGGTGAGACATACCACCACATTGACAGACGTACCGCGGTGGGCCGCCCGCCAATCCAGATGATCCAAAGAATTGGATTCAGCGGGCTCGCCGGTGAAGGGTGGTGGACGTGACTCGACGCGACAACCTGCTGCTCGTACATTGGCACGACCTCGGTCGTTGTCTGGGCGCGTACGGCCACGCCGACGTGTCCAGTTCCCGCCTGGACCGGCTCGCCGCCGAAGGCATTGTGTTCACCCGCGCCCACGCCGCCGCGCCGCTGTGCTCGCCGTCGCGTGGAGCACTGTTCACCGGGCGCTATCCGCACAGCAACGGTCTGATGGGACTGGCACACCATGGCTGGGAGTATCGAACCGGGGTTCGTACGCTCCCCCACATGCTATCCGAAAACGGTTGGACATCAGTGCTTTTCGGGATGCAGCATGAGACATCGTTTCCCTCCCGACTGGGATTCGACGCGTTCGACGTGTCGAATTCGTACTGCGACTACGTGGTGGCCGAGTCCAGGAAGTGGTTACACGCTCATCGTGACGACGCCGAACCGTTCCTGCTGACCTCCGGCTTCTTCGAGACACACCGGCCCTACCCGCCGGAACGGTATGCGCCGGCCGACCCGGACGCGGTCGACATTCCCGCCTACCTGCCCGACGTCGCACCGGTCCGCGACGACTTGGCCGGATTCCATGGGTCGATAGCCGTGGCCGACGCCGCGGTGGGCGAGCTGCTCGACACCCTGACGGAAACGGGCCTCGACGCGACCACGTGGGTGGTGTTCTTCACCGACCACGGGCCGGCCTTTCCGCGCGCCAAGTCGACGTTGTACGACGCGGGCACCGGAATCGCGTTGATCGTGCGCCCGCCAACCGGCCGGCGCATCGCGCCGCGCATATACGACGAGCTGTTCAGCGGCGTGGATCTGGTGCCGACGCTGCTCGACCTCCTCGGCGTGCAGGTGCCGGTCGAGGTCGAGGGAATGTCGCACGCCCACAATCTGCTTGCCCCGGCCGCCGAGACGATCGCGGTCCGCGAACACGTCTACACGGAGAAGACCTACCACGA
>JAFAWC010000545.1 GCA_019242135.1 Mycobacteriaceae bacterium
CGTGCACGTGCAGCTCGACGCGCGACCCGACCGGGCGGCCCAGCGCGCGCAGCAGCTGGCCGCCACCGGGATCGAGGGCCTGTTCACATTCGAGGGCCAGCACGACGTGTTCCTTCCGCTGGCGGCCGCGGCGGCGACCACCGACGTGGCGCTGATGACCAATGTCGCGATCGCGTTGCCGCGCAGCCCCCTTCATCTCGCCCACGCCGCCTATGATCTGCAGCTGCTTTCGGCTGGACGGTTCCGGCTCGGCCTCGGCTCGCAGATCCGGCCGCACATCGAGAGCCGCTACGGCAGCACCTGGAGCCGGCCGGCGGCCCGCATGCGCGAGACCGTGCTCGCGGTGCGCGCCATCCTCGACGCCTGGCAGCACGAACGCCGACTCGAGTTTCGCGGCGAGTTCACCAAGCACACCCTGATGACCCCGGCGTTCAACCCCGGACCCAACCCGCACGGCGTCGCCCCCATCTATCTGGGAGCCCTGGGTCCCCTGATGACCCGGGCGGGCGCCGAAGTCGCGGACGGCCTGCTGGTGATGCCGTTTCATTCGGTGCGGCACTTTCGCGAGCGGACGCTTCCCGCCATCGACGAGGGGCTGGCCCGGGCGGGCCGAACCCGCGCCGAGCTGGACATCGTTCCCCAGGTCATCGCCGCGGTGGGCCGAACCGACTCGCAGCTGTCAAAGGCCAGCGCGGGGGTGCGCACACTGCTCGCCTTCTACGGGTCGACGCCCGCCTATGTTCCGGTGCTGGAGGTGGAGGGCCGCGCCGAGCTGCAACCGCGACTCAACATGCTGTCCAAGCAGATGGACATCGCGGCGATGGCGGAGCTGATCGACGACGAACTGTTGACCACTCTCGCGGTTCGCGGTAGCCCGGAGGAGTGCGCGGCCGAGATCCTGCGACGTTTCAGCGATGTCGCGGATCGGGTCTGCGTGTACTTCCCCGGCTATGACGTTCCCGACGCCGACATCCGCGCACTGGCTGCGGCGCTGCGCGCCGGGTAGCCGCAGCGCGATCCACAGCCCACGCTCGTTGGCGGTATGCCAAGATTTCGAGGTGACCGCGTCTGAGCAGGGCGATCGCGCGCCGGCGGACCGGCCGCGCGCAGGGCGGTTTAGTTGCCTGACTCGTGAGGATCGCTGGGAATGGTCTGACGAGGTCGCGCAAATGCACGGCTATGAGCCCGGAAGTGTCACGCCCACAACGGAACTGGTGCTCGCCCACAAACACCCCGACGACAAGCCGACCGTCGCCCAACTTATCGATGGGGTGCGCAGGCACGGCGTACCGTTTTCCAGCCGACACCGCATCATCGACACTCAGGGCAAGATGCATGTCGTGGTGGTCGTCGGTGACCTCAAGTACGGATCGGCTGGTGATGTCATCGGCACATCGGGGTTCTATGTCGACGTCACCGACGAATTCGACGCCGGCGTCCAGCATTCCCTCGACGAGGTCGTCGCCGCGGTCACCGAGAGCAGGGCCAAGATCAACCAGGCCATGGGGATTCTGATGCTCACACACGGTGTTTCGGCCGAGCGGGCGTTCGAGGTCCTCGCCTGGCGGTCGAAGGAGACCAACACCAAGCTGCGCACGATCGCCGCACAGTTCGTAGCGGCGGCGGTGACAGCCGGACTGCTGAGCGAAAAGACGCGCACCGCCATCGACGAGTTGCTGCTCACAGCACACAAGGACGATCGGAGCGGATGACGACCATGCGTGCAACTATCGACCCACGCCTCCATGACGCGGTGATCTTTCTAGTCCGGCAAAGTGATTCGCTCACCGCTCTGGCTCACAAGCTGCGCGAGGCGGGCGTCGAGACGGCCCTGCCGGATTTAGCCGACACGGACGCGGCCGGCCTGCGGGAGGCGGCGCGGACGCTGGGCGCGCGCGCGGAGCGGTCGGTGGTCGTGGCCGGCCAACCCGATGCAATCACGGCGGCGCGCGACGGCGGGATCTCGCTGGTGATCGGAGTCGGCTCGGCGGACGACGCCGAGGACCTGTTGGAGCGCGGCGCGGATGAGGTGATCGATGATCTCGCCGACGTCGAGGTACGCACCGGCGACAGGCGCATGTCGGAAATACCGAACGCCGTCGAGTCCTACCCCGCCGTGGCCGCCATCATCCGGGGCCACCGCCCCGCCGTGTGTCTTGACTACGACGGCACGTTGTCGGCCATCGTGGCCGACCCGGAGGCCGCGCAGCTGGTCGACGGCGCCGCGCAGACTCTTGCACTGCTCGCGCAACGGTGCCCGGTGGCCATTCTGTCGGGTCGCGATCTCGCCGATATTCGGGACCGAGTGGGATTGCCCGGGCTGTGGTATGCCGGCAGCCACGGCTTCGAGTCGGTCGCTCCCGACGGCAGTTATCGGCAGAACGACGAGGCCGTCGAGGCGGTGCCGATCCTCGCGCGGGCAGCGGCCGAACTTAGCGAGAAGCTCGCGCACATCACGGGAAGTCGAGTGGAACCCAAACGTTTCGCTGTCGCCGTGCACTATCGCGACGTCGCTGCAGACGACGTCGGCGAGGTCGTGGCCAGCGCCCACCGTGTGGGGCGGCGCGAACACTTGCGGGTCACCAACGGACGCAGGCTTGTTGAGCTGCGGCCCGACGTCGACTGGAACAAGGGCACCACGCTGAGGTGGATCTGCGACCAGATCAGCGGAGCCGCAGGGCCGGCGACCGCGGGCAGCGGAGCCGCAGGGCCGGCGACAGCGGGCAGCGACTCGGAATCGGTGATGCCGATCTACATCGGCGACGACCTGACCGACGAGGACGCGTTCGACGCGGTCAAGACCGACGGCGTCGGCATCCTGGTGCGTCACACCGAGGACGGCGATCGCCGCTCGGCAGCCCGTTTCACGCTCACAGACCCAGACCAAGTACGTGAATTCCTCGGTCTGCTCACCGACGACCTGTCGCAGACCTGATCGCCTCGGGCAGCGCCAACCGGACTGCGGCGCGGAACTACGGACAAAGTTGAGCACTCTCAGGCCTTCTGGTCTTCGCGCAAGCGCTCATCCCTCGGCGACATGGTCTCGAGATTGAAGGAGCGGCGGGGGTTATCGGCGTGTCGCCGTCGCGGCGTAAGTGTCGCGGTGGTGGCCAGTGCGGCGTCAGTCGGTGGCGTGGTGGGGGTCGCCGGCGGTGTCGGCTTCGAACTTGGCGATCGCTTCGGCGAGACGGTGCCGCAGAAACAGCGCTGCCGCGATCCCGCACAGCAGAGCGACGACCAACCCGATCCACGAAAACCGCGACAGCCACCGCTCGGCGGCCACGCCGAGGTAGTAGACCAGTGCGGTGGTGCCACCGGCCCAGCACAACCCTCCCGCGACGTTGGCGACGAGGAAGCGGGGATAGGCCATCTTCAGCGCTCCGGCCAGCGGTCCGGCCAGTATCCGAAGTATCGCGATGAACCGGCCCAAGAACACCGCCCACGGCCCCCATTGCTGGAACACGTGTTCGGCGAAGGCGACGTGGGTCCGACCGAAGTGTTGGGGGAATCGCCGTTCGAGACGGTCGAACAGATGCATGCCGAAGCGGCGACCGATGGCGTAGCCAATGGAGTCGCCGACCACGGCTCCGACGACGGCGGCGGCGCCGACCCCGACCGGGTTGATGTCGGCGGCGTGATGGCTCGCCAGCAACGCAGCGCTGACGAGAATGACTTCGCCGGGCAACGGAATACCCAGACTTTCCAAGCCGATGACGCCTCCCACCGTCGCGTACACCGCGGGCGCGGGAATCGCGGTCAGCACAGAATCGACGTTCACGAGATGAACAATGCCCTATCGATATCCGCACGTCCGCACTACTGCGCACAAGGGTCACACAGGCCCCGCGACTTGTAGGATTCGCGCATGCCGTTGGCCGAGGGCCAGAATTTCGCGGGCTACACGATCCTGCGGCACCTGGGCTCAGGGGGAATGGGCGAGGTCTACCTCGCGCAACACCCCCGACTGCCGCGCAACGACGCACTCAAGGTCATGCCCACCCTTTGCAGCCACGACCACGAATACCGAGAGCGGTTCAAGCGGGAAGCCGACATCGCGGCAACCCTGTGGCACCCGTCCATCGTTGAGGTCCACGATCGCGGCGAGGTCGACGACCAGCTGTGGATCGCGATGGACTACGTCGAGGGCACCGACGCTGCCAACCTGCTTCAGGAGCGCTACCCCCACGGTATGCCGCCGGACGAGGTGGTCAAGATCATCACCGCCGTTGCAGAAGCGCTGGATTACGCCCACGAGCACCAGCTACTGCACCGCGACGTCAAACCCGCGAACATCCTTCTGTCACAGGCGGAGTCGGGTCACGAGCGAATCCTTCTCGCCGATTTCGGCATCGCCCGCTGGCTCGACGACGCCACCGGCCTCACCGGTACCAACATGACGGTCGGGACGGTGGACTACGCGCCGCCGGAGCAGTTGATGGGACAGCAATTGGATGGGCGCGCCGATCAATATGCGTTGGCCGCGACCGCTTTTCATCTGCTGACGGGAACCCCGTTGTTTCAGCATTCAAATCCGGCGGTCATCATCAGCCAGCACCTCACCGCGGACCCGCCGGCTATCGGCACCCGACGACCGGCCCTTTCGGATTTGGGGCCGGTGTTTTCGAAGGCACTCGCGAAGGCGCCCGCGGACCGCTACGACTCGTGTGTGGATTTCGCCAACGCGCTCCGCGATCGGCTGAAGGAGGTGGCCGCGCAAACGGGCGCAACCGACGTGACCGCGGCAAGGCCGGTTGCGATCGCGCCGCGGCGCCGCTCGCGGCTGCAGCGGTCCGGTGCCGGTCCGTCACGACGCCGCGCCGCCGTGATTGTCACGATTGTCGTAGCCCTGGCCGTGGTAGCAGCCTCGGCCGTCGCGCTGATGTGGCTCGGCCGCCACCACCACGTGACGACGGCACCGCCGCAGGGACCGTCGCCAACATCAGCCCCTCCGCCGGCAAGCCCCGCACTGCCGGTCGTGCTGCTGGGTGCCGACTGCGCGACTTTGGGCGCTGTGGGGGTCGCGTCGACGGGCGCACGGGCTTTTTGCTCCACGCTGCCGACGACAGGTCAACCGGTCTGGTCGCTGTACACCCAGGTGCCCACTCCGTCGGCGACACCGGGCCCGACCGACGAGGTCTATCCCCCGGGGATTGAGGACCAGGTGCGGTTGTGCGTCGATGAAACCCACCAGACGAGGCTGAAGTGCCGGGAAGACATCCGGCAGGGCAGCCTTTTCGGGACCCGTTGAGCCACGCGTGCGCGCGAGCGCCCATCAGGAGGCTCATCTTCGCGCCTGACGCCTCGGGCGAGGCGGTGGGACCGTGGTTAGCGGTACCACCGCCGTCGCGTCCTAGAACCAGACCCGGCGACCGGCGACCGGACGACCGACCGCGCCGAAGATGTGGAATACGATCCCAACCACCACCAGGATGGCCCCGATGACGGTGAGAATATGCAGGTGGAGCAGCAGACCCGCCACCACCAGAATGATTCCGAGAATGATCATGTGTATCACCTCCTTCTGGGAGGGGTTACCCAGATTTGGGACGCCCGGCACATAATTGCCGAACCGCGCTTTTGCCCGAAGCAATCGCCTCAGGCGCGCGTCATCCCGGCCGTACGCCGACCGCGCCCGGCGGTGTCAGCGGCTGCGGGGCCGCCGCGGGCGCGCCCCCCTGGCGGGCAGGCTGACGACCTTGGTCGCCGATTGTCGCT
>JAFAWC010000624.1 GCA_019242135.1 Mycobacteriaceae bacterium
CCTGCCATCGCGGTGGTGAGCAGCGCGAGCGCGGCGACCAGCAGCGCCACTGGCAGATGCCGCCACCGCCGCGGCGGACGCCCGGGCGCGACCTGCTCGAGCAGCTCCATGTTGGCAAAGCGCATCACCCGGCGGCGGCGCACCCGCAGCACCGCGACGTACAGTCCCAGCACCACGGCAACGATCAGCAGATAAAGGAAGAACCATGGGGTGGCGAAACCCGACCAGGCCAGCAGACCCGTCAGCGGCAGCGTCATCGCGCTGACCCGCTTTCCCGCCCCGCCGCTGCGTGGCGCGCCAAGGTCGCGCCGAGTCCCACGTGCTCAGATAGATGTCGAACCGCCATAACAGTCAAAAGTAGCTCGAATCGCGCGCGGTCGGCGTCCGCGGCCACAACCGGCCACAACCCAGCGGCCGCCGCCCCACACCGGCGTGTATTACCTTCGGTGTGATGACGCGAGACTCACGACCGGTGTCAACGCGACCGACCGGTGCGGGCGCATAAGCGTGGGATCAGCCGTGACGCCGCCCGGTGTCGGCCTGTTGTCGATGTCGGGCTTTGCCCACCCCTGGCTGTTTGTGCTGGTGCTGGTCCCGATTGCGGTGCTGGTGCTCTATCTGCTGGCGGGACGGCGCGGGCGTCGCCGGCTGCGTCGGTTCGCCGAGCCGGAGCTGATGGGCTCGGTGGCGCGCCAGCCTCCCGCGCGGGCGCGGCACGTGCCGATCGTCTTGCTGTGCGCGGCGCTGGTCATGCTGACGGTGGCGCTCGCCGGTCCCACCCACGACGTCAAGGTCCCGCGCAACCGGGCGGTCATCATGCTGGTCGTCGACGTCTCGCAGTCGATGCGGGCCAACGACGTGGCGCCCAACCGGCTCGACGCGGCGCGCCAGGCAGGCAAAACGTTCGCCAAGCAACTGACCTCGGGGGTAAACCTCGGCCTGATCTCCTTTGCGGGCAGCGCCAACGTGTTGGTGTCGCCGACGCCCGACCATGACGCCACGGTCACGGCGCTGGACAATCTGCGCCCGGCCGACTCGACGGCCACCGGTGCGGCGATCTTCGCCGCGCTGGACTCGATCGCGACCGTGTCCTCTGTGCTCAACGCCGGACAGGACACGCCCGCCCCGGCGCGCATCGTGCTGCTGTCGGACGGCAAGGAGAACAAACCGGAGAACCCTGACAACCCCCAAGGCGCCTACACCGCCGCGCGGGCGGCCAAAGAACACGGCGTGCCGGTCACCACGATCGCGTTCGGGACCCCAGGCGGCTACGTCGACATCAACGGCGACCGGGTGGCGGTTCCCGTCGACGACTCGATGATGAAGAAGATCGCCGAACTCTCCGGCGGCAAAACCTACAGCGCCTCCTCCGTCAACGAGCTCGCCAACAGCTACCTTGCCGTCCAGGAACAGGTCGGCTACCAACTGGTGCCCGCCCCGGCCAGCGCCGGGTGGCTGCGTCTTGCCGTGCTGGCCGCCACGATCGCCGCCGTGCTGGCAATCGTGATCAACCGCAGGGCGCCCGCCTAGCTCGTCGCACGATAACCTTCACGCAACTACCTTCACTGGCGGGGGCGCGCAGCAATGACCGACCGGCACCTGACCCCTGCGGCGCGCCGGGCCGCACCAGGACGGCGTTGATGCCGCTCCCGATGGGAACCATCATCTCCGGTTACCGCATCGAAGCGGTGCTGGGGTCCGGCGGGATGGGCACCGTGTACCGGGCCGCCCACCCTTCGCTGCCGCGTAGCGACGCCCTGAAGATCCTGTCCGCCGAACTGTCGCAGAACCCTGATTTCCGCGCCCGCTTCATCCGCGAAGCCGACTTGGCCGCCACTCTCGACCATCCCAACATCGTGACCGTCTATAACCGCGGCGAGACCGAGGACGGCCAGTTGTGGATCGCGATGCAATACGTTCCGGGCAGCGACGCCGACAAGGAGGCCAGGCGTGGCGGCATGGCCCCGGCCCGCGCCGTCCACATCATCGGTGAAGTCGCCAAAGCGCTCGATCACGCCCACCGTCGCAAGCTGTTGCACCGCGACGTCAAACCCGCCAACTTCCTGCTCGCTCCCAGCGATGAGCGAGTGTTGTTGGCGGACTTTGGTATTGCGCGCGCCCTGGATGACGCTACGGGACTGACCGCCACCGGCATGGTGCTGGCCAGCGTCGCCTACGCCGCACCCGAGTCCCTGTCCGGTCAGCCGGTCGATGCCCGCGCCGACATCTACTCCCTGGGCTGCTCGCTGTACCGGGTGCTTTCGGGGGCAACACCGTTCGCCAACTCCGGCAGCTGGGCCGCCACCGCGGCAGCACACATGACTCAACCCCCACCGAGGGTGACCGACCGGAACCCGGAACTGCCCACGTCCATCGACAACGTGATCAGCAAAGCGATGGCCAAGGAGCCCGACCGGCGCTTCCAGAGCGCCCAGGACCTCGCTGGCGCTGCCGCCGACGCTCTCGACGACATCACCCGCCCCGTGCAGCCGAGCACGGTGACAGCGCCGTGGACGCGCCCACCCCAACCGGCGCCGACCCCGTCGTTGCCCACCCGGTCGTCGCCTACCCCGTCGCCGGCCACCCGACCGCCGCAAAACCCCCCGACGCAGCCGCCGATACCGGCCTGGCAGGACCCGGCGACCTACCCCAGCGGCCATTTCAGCGGCGCCGGACCGCCGGGCGTGTTCCCGCCGACCTATCCGCCGCCCAGCGGGCCGATGCCGGCCCGGCGCCGTCGGCGCGGCCGTCTGGCCGCCGTGCTGGCCGTGGTGATCCTGCTGATCGCCGCTGCCGTCGTGACCGGCGTCGTGTTCCTCAGCGGCAACGATCACCCCTATCAGGCGCAGACGTTCACCCACGTGCACGGCTCCACCGAGCTGAAAACCGCGCCGCACGCGGTGGCCGCGCTGGGTCCTGGCGACGGCGACGCCGTGCTTGCGCTCGGCGCGCAACCGGTGGCCATCGGCGCCCCGAACGGCACGTTGCCCAGCTGGGAACAACAGGCCGCGACGGGAAGCCCCAAGCTGCTCGGTTTCCCCGACACCGCGGCGATCGCGGCGGCAAAACCCGACGTCATCATCATGACCGGCGACGTCGACGACGCCACCTACAACAAACTCAACGCGATCGCCCCGACGATCACCCGTCCGCAGGAGCCGGCCTCAACGACCTGGACGTGGCAGATCCAGCTGCACTGGATCGGCCAGATACTGGGCGAGGAGGGCAAAGCCCAAGACCTCATCAACAGAACCCGCACGCAACTCGACGACCTGCGCAGCCAGCACGGGTCGTTCCAGGGCAAGACGATCGCCGCCGCCGGCTACTCCGACACCGGGATCACGTTGTCGCTGATCGAATCCAATGTCACCGATTACCTGCAGGGGCTCGGGTTTCGTTACGAGCCCTCGCTGCAGCGCAGCGCGGTCTACCCCGACCCGACCCGACCGGTGACCAACGACTACGAGATCTCCAACCTCAAGACCGATGTGCTGATCGTCTTGCGCACCGACAAGGCCGCCAGGGGCGGCGGTTATGCCGGCCTGCCGGAGCAGCTCCGAACCTACGGTGGCTCTATGGTCGTCGTTGATGACCCCAACATTCTTGCCGCGCTGGCCGATCCCGGTGGATACCTGGCCACCCAGTTCCTCAACTCCGCGTTCGTCAATCAGCTCGCCCAGCAGATCACGTAGGGCCGACCGATGATCGGAAGGCGAACATGGTCATGAGACGGGCCGCCCGTGCCGTGCTGGTGCCGCTGGCGCTGGTTGCCCTCACGAGCTGCACCACCCTGATTGACGGGAAAGCCCTCAAAGCCCCGCACGACATCACCGCCGACGGCACCGACCTGGCGCTGCTGGACCCCGGAAACTACCCGACCACCCCTGCCGCACCGTTGGGAACGGCCGGCAGCCAGCGCAGAGGCATCGTCCTGGAGGGCCACCGGATGGCCGACAACGTGGTGGTGCCTACCGATGTCGACAAGTCACTGACCGAGGGCCTGTCGATGAACACCGTGACCATGCAGCAAGACGCCGGAATCTCGGCGGAGTTGCCCGACCCCGGCCAGGCGATCGTCACCGCCCACAACATGCTGGCCGGTTTCGCCAGCGGACGACGCGATAAGGACAACACCAGGGCGCTGATCAACATGGTGCTGCGGTTCCCCGACGCCGGTGCGGCCAGTGACGCGGCCCAGCAGCTGTCCACCCAAATCCCCCCACCGGTGCCCAAGGCGCCGTTCCCGGTACCGCGCTATCCCACCGCGCTAGGCGCCACCATGGACACCAACGCGCCGACGCTGCATCACGCGGTAGAGGCGTACCTGCCGCACGGACCCTACCTGCTCTACGCGTGGGGAGAGTCGGCGCAGAGCCCCGATGACGCCGCCGGACTCGTCGCGGGCCTGTTCGACCAGCAGATCCCCAAGATCGACGCGTTCGCCCCGACCGACGCCGCCAAGCTCGCCGACCTGCCCCAGGACCCGTTCGGCTTCCTCAGCCGGGTCCTGCCAGCCGACAACCCCGAGGCCGATGTCGACATGGGCAGCTTCGGCGCATACGCGGAGCTGCACTTCCAAGACGGCGTGGCGCAGGCCGCCGCGGATTTCGCCGCCGCCGGCGTGGACGCGGCGGCACGTGAGCAGACCGTGTTGTATCGGGCCCGTGACGCCGCCGGCGCCCGCCTGCTGGTCGACTCGGCCGCCAAGTGGGCGCTGACCAAGACGGGAGCCAAAGCCACCGACGGGGTGCCAGGCATGCCCTCGGCGAAATGCTTCGAGTTCACCCAGCCGGAGGAATCCAACACCCCGCGGTTCGGCTGCTTCGCCCCCGGCGACCGCTTCGAGATCGAGGCGTGGTCCCAACAGGGCCGCGATGTGCGCCAACAAGTCGCCGCCCAGTACCTGATGCTCACCAGCACGTAGTTCTTACGTGCTACGGCTACAACGTAGCGTGTAATATCAGCGTAGCGAAGATGTAGCAGTAGTACAGGAAGGTGGGCGGCTATCGATACTCGGCA
>JAFAWC010000168.1 GCA_019242135.1 Mycobacteriaceae bacterium
GTCTTGACCCGTCTGGCCGCGGCGATCACCGGGGCGGCGTCAACCAGCTCGGCGGACGGCAGCGCCTGGGAGAGCAGCGCGGCGAACATGGGTGTCAGGCCGTCCGTGCCGACCCGGTGTGACTCGCGCAGGCCTGGGATCCTCGCGATTGATGCCATCAGGTTCGCAGGGTTCCAGCTCAACCCGAACAGGTCGTCGCGGCCGATCTCCGGTGGCACTCCCTCGTCGGCCGTCGACAACAGATGCACACGGCCCGTTTCCCGTAATACCACCGCGACGGGGGCGAACGGGAGTACACCTGCGCGCCCGAGTTGGCGTGCCCCCGACACGTAACGCACGTCGCCGACACCACCGAGTACAAGAGCATCAATCGCGTGAGTTTCCATGCCGGAGAGCACCTTTGCGCGACGCTGTGTCCGCAGGCGGGTGAAGTCGACACGCGCGTCGTCCTCCAGTGCCATCATTCCGACGCGGACACCGGGGTCGCGACTCACGCGATCACCGAGTACGGGTCGTAGGTGTCGCCGCTGAGCTTGACCCAGCCCGTATCGGTCACGGCGACAATGTCTTCCGCGCGGTAGCCGGCTGCGCCGTCATCCCAGATGACCGGTTCGAAGACGACCACCATCCCCGGCTCCATGATGAGCCGATCGTCGAATCGCTCGCCCAAATCGGTTCCGATGAGCGGCATTTCGGCGCTATCGGTGCCCACACCGTGGGCCAGATAGAAATGCTCGATCCAAGGACGAATGCCGTCGTTGGCCTCGATGGCAGCCCGGCCGAGCTGCAGCGCCGACACCCCCGGTTTGAGGATGGCCAGAGTCGCGTCGACAACGTCGCGCCATCGTCGAAACTGGTTGTGCTGCCTTGTATTCGGGACTGGATTGAGGCCGGTGAGCCAGGTTCGGCCGTAGTCGGAGGCATAACCCTGCCACGTGATGCCCGAGTCCACCCAGATCACGTCGCCGTCCCGCAGGAAGCGATCAGTGGTGACGGTCGGATACGCCAAATCCCCGTGCAGAGTCCAGGGGCCAAGCTCGCGGGTCGGGGACATCACCTGCCAGATGGGGTCGATACCGTTGCCCGATGCGCCGAGCTCAAACACTCTTCGCAGGAATGTTGCGCTCAGATCCGTCTGCCGGACACCGGGTCTCAGCGTTGCTAGGGCGTCGACCATCGCGAGCTCGTTGAGCAGCTGGGCGTGGCGGATGCACGCCACCTCGTCGGGGGTCTTACGCACCTTCGCCGCGCCCGTCACCGGCGAGGCGTCGACCCACTCGTAACCGGGCAGAGTGCGCAGCATCGCGTGGGTCTGGTCGTCGATCGCCAAGCGGGCACCCGTGGGGAAGTGGCCGGCCAGCGCGCCGGCGAAGCTGTCGATGCCGTCGTCGAGGTCCGGGAACAGCGGCCCGTGCAAATGGTCGTCGGGAAGATCGGGCGGCGCTCCGTCGGCGTACAGCGTGTAGAGGTGCGGCGCGTCGTCGTCTCTGGCCACCACCGCCACCGGCCGGAACAGCGCGGCGTGGTCACCGTCCTGGGCGGGCACGGCGGCGCCGGTGGCATACGCCACCGAACTGGACCCGAGCAGCACCAACCCGTCGACAGCCTGTGCGTCGAGCTGCTCCTGCAATCTGGCGAAGCGCTGCCTGCGCATCCGTGCGAGGTCTGGCATATCCGGGATCGGCCGGCCGCCGATCGCCGCGCCCGCAGCCCAGTCGTCGATCGCCCTGCCCCCTTAACATTGCAAAGATAAGCATATTGACTTCGGCGGTTGGTGGTTCTTTCGATGGCTGATCGGGTGGTTGTGGACTTCGACCATCATTCCGACGAGTACAACCTCAACGAGCTTGCGATCAACGCCGAGCTGCGGCAGCGGTGCCCGGTCGCGTGGAACTGCAACTACGGCGGATTCTGGTTCGTCACCAGCTACGACGCGGTGGCGCGGACCGCCCGGGACGGTGACACCTTCGCGCACAAGTACGAGCCGGACGCCGAAGACGGGGTGAACTACCAGGGCGAGATGGGTGTGCCACGCCCGGAGGGTCAGCCCGCGCTCGGCATCGGTGAAGTCGACGGTCCGTACCACCAGGCGTTGCGGCGCGCGCTCGCGCCGTTCTTCTCGCCGCGGGCCGTCGACGCGATGCGCCCGTTTATGGAGCAATCGGTGGACTGGTTTCTCGATCAGCGGATCGGCGATGGGGCCATGGACCTGGTGCTCGACTATGCGAGCCCTGTTCCTGCGATCCTGACCATGCGGTTGATGGGCCTTCCGCACGACAACTGGCAGTTGTACGCGAACCTGTTCCACTCGGTGATGGCCGTTCCGCAGGACAGTCCCGCGTACGCGGACGCTATCGCGGAAGTCCCCGCGATGATGGACGGGCTGCTCCGGTTTGCGGCGGCGCGGCGGACTTCTCCGCAGGACGATCTGACGAGCTTCCTCGTTTCGTTCGAGTTCGACGGCAAGCATCTCGATGACGAGCAGCTCCTGTCGATTCTGTGGAATCTGATCGGTGGAGGCGTCGACACCACGACGTCACAGACCGCCTTGAGCCTGTTGCATCTGGGCACCCACCCGAATCTGCGGCGCCAGCTCATTGAGTACCCGGAGCTGTACAGCACGGCAACAGAGGAGTTGCTTCGATACTTCTCGGTGAATCAGCAGCTGAGTAGGACGGTGACTCGCGACACCGTGCTCGGCGGTCAACATCTTCGGCGCAACGACCGGCTCGTCATCAGCTGGCTCGCGGCCAACCACGACGAGCAGGAGTTCGAGCGCCCCGGAGAAGTCGTGCTGGATCGCGCGCCCAACCGCCACCTCGCCTTCGGGCTCGGCCCGCACCGCTGCATCGGATCGCATCTGGCGCGGGTCATGTTCCAGGTGATGGTGAAGGCGGTCCTCGATCGCATCCCGGACTACCGGGTCGACGTCGCGGGCGTACACGAATACCTCGGCAATCCGAGCATGACCGGTTTGGGCAAGCTGCCGGTAACGTTCACGCCCGGGGTGTCGTTGGGGACGGAGCGTCCGTACTAGGGCGCTAGCTATAAATTTGTCGCGGTTGCGCGTTGAACGCGCTTCGGCTTCAGAAAAGGGCGAACTGCTCGCCCGCGACGATCGGGTCGACGAACTCCTCGATCGAGGTGCCGCCGACGACCTCGGGCAGCAAGGCCATGAACTGCTCGTCTGAGATGGTCGGCACGCCGAGTTCGCGAGCGTGGAAGCCCTTGCCGTGCTCGGCGCGAGGATCGTTACAGATCATCACCGACGTCGCGGGGTCGAGCATGTCGGCGTAGGCCAGACCGGCGTGCATGATCCGCTCGATCAGCTCCTCGTGGGTGCGCTGCACCTCGGCGGACAACGCCACCCGCATGCCCTGGACCAGCGGGCGGCCCGGCACATGACGGCCCGGGTTCAGCCACGGGCACGGCACGCGCGCAGCGACCATCTTCAGCGGTCTGAGCTCGTCGTGAATGACGCGTCCGTTGGGCCACCGACGCCGTGTCGCCGGGCGCACCGGCAGCCACACGTCGAGATCGCGGGCCCGCTCGACCGCGGGGGTCAGCACCCGCGACAGCACCAGCGCGTCATCTCGGGCGTCGTGCGGGCACAGCTGCGGGACGCCCCAGTGCGCGGCCAAGGTTTCCAGCCGCAGGTTCTCGGTTTTCAGCGCCAGCCGGCGTGCCAGCTCGACCGTGCACATCACCGTGTCGACCGGGAGTTCGACCTCCACCAGCTCGGCCTCGGCGGCGAGGAACCCGTAGTCGAACGCCACGTTGTGCGCCACCAGCGTGCGACCCTGCAGCATCTCCACCAGCTCGGCGGCGATGTCGGCGAACGTCGGCTGGTCGGCCAGCATCTCGGCGGTCAGCCCATGCACGTGCGTCGGGCCCGGGTCGACACCGGGGTTCAGCAGGCTGGCCACCGAGCGTTCCACGAATCCGTCGGCGTCAAGCGCCAGCGCGGCCAGGCTGATCACCCGCGCATAGCCGGGACGGAAGCCCGATGTCTCCACGTCCAGAACCACCCAGCCGTCGTCCTTGGCGTCGTGCTCGGCGACCGGTATCCCCCATGGGGCGGTGCACCTCGGTGGTGCTGTCACATCCCTAGGGTGCCACGGTGGTCTGACAAAACCGCTGATCGCAGCGCTCGTGTCGGGCGGAGCTTGGTCATCAGCGGATGAGCTGTCGCGGCGCTCGTGTCGCGGGCAGCAGGCCGTCTCGGCATAAACTGCCCCGATGATCACTGCCCGCGGACGCGCCGCGCTCGCGGCCGGAGCGACCGCACGATGGGCGTCGCGGATGACGGGCCGCGGGGCCGGGGCGATGATCGGCGGGCTGGTGGCAATGACCCTGGACCGCTCGTTATTGCGCCAGCTCGGCGACGGCCGGCGCACGGTGCTGGTGACGGGTACCAACGGTAAATCGACCACCACCCGGATGACGGCCATGGCGCTGGGCTCGCTTGGTGCGGTGGCGACAAACGCAACCGGTGCGAACATGGACGCGGGGCTGATCGCCGCGCTGGCGTCGGCGCGCAACGCCCCGCTGGCAGCGCTCGAGGTCGACGAGATGCACCTGCCGCACGTCGCCGACGCCGTGGATCCGCGAGTGATCGTGCTGCTGAACCTGTCGCGCGACCAGCTGGACCGGGTGGGTGAGATCAACACGATCGAGCGCGCACTGCGGGCGGGGCTTTCCCGGCACCCCTCCGCGGTCGTGGTGGCCAACTGTGACGACGTGCTGATGACGTCCGCGGCCTACGACTGCCCGCACGTGGTGTGGGTGGCCGCCGGCGGCGGGTGGGCCAACGATTCGGTGAGCTGCCCGCGCTCCGGCGAGGTGATCGTGCGCGACCAGGGGCACTGGTACAGCACCGGCACGGATTTCAAGCGGCCCACGCCGCAGTGGTGGTTCGACGACGAAATGCTTTATGGGCCCGACGGTTTGGCGCTGCCTCTCGCGCTGTCGCTGCCCGGAGCGGTGAACCGGGGCAATGCAGCGCAGGCAATCGCGGCAGCGGTCGCGGTGGGGGTCGATCCTGCTTCGGCGGTGGCGGCGGTGGGCGGTGTCTCGGAGGTCGCCGGCCGCTACCGGACAGTGAGGATCGGATCGCACACCGCGCGGATCCTGCTCGCGAAGAATCCGGCCGGCTGGCAAGAGGCCCTGTCCATGATCGACAAGCACGGCGCAGGCGTGGTGATCTCGGTGAACGGGCAGGTCCCGGACGGGGAAGACCTGTCGTGGCTGTGGGATGTGCGTTTCGAGCATTTCGAGGACACCGCGGTGGTGGCCGCTGGTGAACGCGGTACCGACCTGGCGGTGCGGTTGACCTATGCCGGTGTCGCGCACACGTTGGTGCACGACACCGTCGCGGCGATCGAGTCGTGTCCGGCGGGGCACGTGGAGGTAATCGCGAACTACACGGCGTTTTTGCAGCTGACCCGGGCGCTGGAGCGGCGCCGTGGCTGACGGCCCGGGTGACCGCGGAGGTGATTCGGTCGTGCGCATCGGGCTGGTGCTGCCCGATGTGATGGGCACGTACGGCGACGGGGGCAACGCGGTGGTGCTTCGGCAGCGGCTGCTTCTGCGCGGCATCGCCGCCTCGATCGTGCCGGTTACGCTCTCGGATCCGGTGCCGTCGTCGCTGGATCTGTACACGCTGGGCGGCGCGGAGGACTACGCGCAGCGGCTGGCCACCAGGCATCTGCTTCGCTACCCGGGACTGCAGGACGCGGCGTCGCGCGGTGCGCCGGTGCTGGCGATCTGCGCGGCCATCCAGGTGCTCGGCCATTGGTACGAGACGTCCGCCGGTGAGCGGGTGTCCGGGGTTGGACTGCTCGATCTGGTGACCGCGCCACAGCGGGTGCGCACGATCGGTGAGCTGGTCAGCCGACCCCTGGTAGACGGCCTGTCGGAGATTTTGACGGGTTTCGAGAATCATCGCGGCGGGACGGTGCTGGGCTCGTCGGCACGCCCGCTGGGGGCGGTGACGAAGGGCGCGGGCAACCGCGCCGGCGATGGATTCGACGGTGCGGTGCAGGGCAGCGTTGTCGCGACGTACATGCACGGGCCGTGCCTGGCGCGAAATCCCGCGCTGGCCGACCTGCTGCTGACCCGGGTGGTCGGGCCGATGCCGCCGCTGGAGCTCGACGAGGTCGCATTGTTGCGGCGGGAACGGCTGCGGGCGTGACTAGTGCGCTGCGGTTGCAAGCGCGGAGGGGCGAAAGGGGCGTATCGCAGCGGAAGTGCGAGTGGGGAGGTGCGAAACGCCCGTTTCATCACGGCTTGGAACCGGGCTCCCAACCCGGTCTCCAGCCCCGTTTGGTGAGTGCGTCAAACACTCTTCTGATGACGTAGTCATCGCGGTCCTCCGCGATGACCCTGACGACCAGCCAGCCCTTCTCGGCGACCTGCGGTAACCGTCTGAGGTCCCGGACGTACTGACGACGATCTGTGCGGTGTTGATCTCCGTCGTACTCGGCGGCGACCTGGAATTCTTCCCACCCCATGTCGAGCATCGCGACAACACGCCAGCCGTCGGCTACCGGTATTTGGGTCGTCGGCCTCGGAAGGCCGGCATCGATGAGCAATAGCCGCAGCCGCGTCTCTCTCGGCGACGCGGCGCCCCCGTCGACCAGCGGCAGCAGCTTCCGCAGCTGACACGAACCCCGTGCGCGACGGTGGCGCTTCATGAGCAGCAGCACATCCTCAGTGGCGAATGGCGTCGCCCGCATGAGCGCGTCCAGCCGCGCGAGCGCTTCCCCGCGGGCGAGGTGCCTGCCGAGGTCGAACGCGGTACGCGCCGGCGTGGTCACCGGAAGGCCAGCAACGCGGGTGATCTCGTCGTCGGCGAGCGTCTCGTTGCGAACGACCAGGCCGCGTTGAGGCCGCGCGCTGGGCGATATCAATTCGATCGGTGCGTCGGCGTCGACCCAGTCGGCGCCGTGTAGCGCCGACGCGGCGATCCCGCTGACGACGGCGTGTTTGTTCGAGGACAACCAGGCACCAACAGTGCGGTCCCGAACGGACGGTGCAGCTCGCTTAGGCACATAGATGCCGCGGAAGATCGGGCGATACCACCTGCTGAGCGCATGCCTCGTCAGGTCGCCGCGGGTGACCGCCTCGCTGCCACGAAATACGTCCGCCATGGCGGAATGGTGACCCTCGACCACGACAAGTTCGGTTGAGACCGGCGTTTCGCAGCGGAAGTGCGAGTGGGGAGGTGCGAAACGGGCGTTTCGCGAGCTTAGGCCATGGCGCGGCGGCCGGAAAGGGCGCGCCCGAGCGTGAGTTCGTCGGCGAACTCAAGGTCGCCGCCCATCGGCAGCCCCGACGCGATGCGGGTGACGGTCAGGCCCGGAATGTCGCGCAGGATCCGCACCAGGTACGTCGCCGTCGCCTCGCCTTCGGTGTTCGGGTCGGTTGCGATGATGACCTCGGCGACCTCGACGCCGTCGACCTGCTCGCCGAGGCGGTTGAGCAGCTCGCGGATGCGCAGCTGCTCAGGTCCGATTCCGGACAACGGATCCAACGCGCCGCCGAGCACATGATAGCGGCCGCGAAACTCCCGGGTGCGCTCGACCGCCTGGATGTCTTTCGGCTCCTCGACGACGCACACCACCGACGCGTCACGGCGCGAATCCGAACAGATCCGGCAGCGCTCGGCGTCGGAGACGTTGCCGCACACCGCGCAGAACTGCACGCCGTCGCGCACCCTGCCCAGCGCCGCAACCAGCCGATCGATGTCGGGCGGCTCGACGGACAGCAAATAAAACGCGATCCGCTGGGCGCTCTTCGGGCCGATTCCCGGCAGCTTGCCCAGCTCGTCGATCAGGTCCTGGACGGGGCCTTCAAACAAGTCAGATCCCCAGCCCGCCGGCCAGCGGGCCCAGCCGGCTCTGTGCCAGGATCGTCACCTGCTTGGACGCGTCGCCCAGCGCGCCGACGATCAAGTCTTGAAGCGTTTCGATGTCGCCCGGATCGACCACTTTTGGATCGATCGACACCGCGACCACCTCGCCGCTGCCCTTCATGGTGACCTGCACCAGCCCGCCACCGGCCTGACCGTGCACCTCGCTGGCGGCCAGCTGCTCCTGCGCCTCCATCAACTGCTGCTGCATCTGCTGCGCCTGCGCCAGCAGAGCGGACATATCCGGGGCACCTTCAGGTTGCATCACAGTCCTCTTGCCTGTTCGTCTCGAGTTCGTTTCGGGTGGGCCTCGACCCTCCCAACACTAGTCCTGAGCAGGCTACTTTGACGCAGTGCCAGACCAGCCGTGGGTGCGTGTCGGCCTCGCGTTCATCGCCGCGCCGATCGTCGCTGCCGCTCTGGTTTCGGTCCCGGCTACGTCGGTGTCGGTCCCGTCTGCGTACGCCGCGCCCGCCACCATCGCCGGACGGATCGTGTTTATCGACCCCGGTAACGACACGGCCACCGGCCAGCATGTCAGCGACGGGCGGGGCGGCACGGTGGACTGCCAGACAGCCGGCACGTCGACCAGCGACGGTTACCCCGAGCATTCGTTCACCTGGGAGGTGGCGCTGCGAATCCGCTCGTTGCTCAATCAGCTGGGCGTGCGCAGTGCGCTCTCGCGCGGCAACGACGACGCGGCAGGCCCCTGCGTCGACCAGCGCGCCACGATGG
>JAFAWC010000535.1 GCA_019242135.1 Mycobacteriaceae bacterium
CCTGGGCGGCAGACCGATGAGCTGCAAGGCCTCTGCGTTGGTCATGTTCCTTCTGCGCGCGTCCAGGTAGGCCTTGAACAGGTTGGGCTCGACCACCTGCACGTCAAAGTTCATCATCGAGTGATACGTGCCGCACAGCTCCGCGCACCGTCCGACGAACTCGCCCGTCCTGTCGATCTCGGTGACCTGGAACTTGTTGTCGGAGTGATTGGCTTGCGGGTTGGGCAAGACGTCGCGCTTGAACAAAAAGTCGATGATCCAGAACGAGTGCACGACGTCGGCCGAGGCCAGCTGGAATTCGATGCGCTTGTGGGCGGGCAGCACCAGCACGGGGATCTCGTCGCTGGTCCCGACCGTCTCGACCTGATCGAAGTTGAGGTAGCTGCGGTCCTCCGGGTTGAGTCCCCGGATCGCTCCGATCTCCTCCTCGCCGCGGCTGTTCTTGCCTGACGGCCTGGATGACACGGCCTGCCTGCGCCCGTTATCAGCCAAGTTGACCGTGTAGGTGCCGTCTCTGAAGTTCACACTCTGGTAGCCGAACTTCCAGTTCCACTGGAATGCGGTCACATCGACGACGACCTCGGGGTTGGCTTCCTTGTGCAACATGCGTTCCTGCACGACGACCGTGAAGTAAAAAAGCACCGCGATGATCAGAAACGGCGTGACCGTGAGCACCAGCTCGAGGGGCATGTTGTAGCCGAACTGCCGCGGCAGTTCGGTGTCGGTCTTCTTGTAGCGGTGAAACGTCGCCGTCCAGAAGGTCAGCCCCCAGACGATGATGCCGACCACGAACGCGGCGATCAGAGAACCGATCCACAACTTGAGGTTGTCGTGTGCCTCGGGGGTGATTCCGTCGGGCCAGCCCAGCTTGAGCGCGTCGTAGCCGTTGCATCCGGTGAGCGTGATTGTCGCCACACCAAGCGCGGCAGCCAGGCCGAGAAGCCGCAGCCGTGTCACCTCGGCGCCTCCTGTGGTCCGGGAGCTGGGACAGCAATCGAATACTACGCAGCGTAGACCACCGGTAGTGTGCGGCATACTTGGCCCGATGTGCGGACTGCTGGCCCTCGTGCGCGACCCGTCGGCCGCAGTCACGACCGGCACCGTCGACGCGGTCGCGGCGTCCTCGCATCTGATGCGCCACCGCGGTCCCGACGAGCCGGGCACGTGGTCAGACGATCAGGTGGTGTTCGGGTTCAACCGGCTGTCGATCATCGACATCGAGCACTCCCACCAGCCGTTGAGCTGGGGACCCACCGATGCGCCCGGCCGCTACATGCTCGTGTTCAACGGCGAGATCTACAACTACCTGGAGCTGCGAGCCGAGCTTGCGGCGGAGCACGGCGCGGTCTTTTCCACCGAAGGCGACGGCGAGGCGATCATCGCCGCGTATCACTACTGGGGCGCCGACGCGCTGCCGAGGCTGCGCGGCATGTTCGCGTTTGCGTTGTGGGACAACCAGCGCCGCGAACTGTTCTGCGCCCGTGATCCGTTCGGCATCAAGCCGCTGTTCTACGCGACCGGGCCCGGCGGAACTGCCGTCGCGAGCGAAAAGAAGTGCCTTCTGGAACTGGCCGGCATCCTCGGGCTCGACCTCGGGATCGACCCGCGGGCGGTGCAGCACTACACCGTCTTGCAGTACGTACCGGAGCCCGAAACCCTGCACACCGGGATCCGGCGCCTGGAGTCGGGCTGCCACGCGGTGGTCCGGCCGGGTCAACCGCCGCAGATCGCCCGCTACTTCGTGCCGCGGTTCGTCGCCACGCCGTTCGCCGACTCCGATGAGCAGGCCCGCTATGACGAGATCACCGCCGTGCTGGAGGACTCGGTGGCCAAACACATGCGCGCCGACGTCACCGTCGGGGCGTTTTTGTCCGGTGGTATCGACTCCACCGCGATCGCAGCGCTGGCGATCCGGCACAATCCGCGGCTGATCACTTTCACGACCGGGTTTGAGCGCGAGGGGTTTTCGGAGGTCGACGTGGCGGTCGCCTCAGCCGAGGCGATCGGTGCCAGGCACATCTCCAAGGTGGTCAGCCCGGCAGAGTTCGTCGAGGCACTTCCCGAGATCGTCTGGTACCTCGACGAACCGGTCGCCGATCCGGCGCTGGTGCCGCTGTTCTTCATCGCCCGCGAGGCGCGCAAGCACGTCAAGGTGGTGCTGTCCGGCGAGGGTGCCGACGAGTTGTTCGGTGGCTACACGATCTACCGGGAACCGTTGTCGCTCAAGCCTTTCGACTACCTACCCGGCCGGCTGCGCCGGTCGATGCGGAAGGTATCGGCGCCGCTGCCCGAAGGCATGCGTGGAAAGAGCCTCCTGCACCGCGGATCCCAGACGCTCGAAGAGCGCTATTACGGCAACGCGCGCAGCTTCAACGATCCGCAGTTGCGGGCGGTGTTGAAGATCTTCCGCCCGGAATGGACCCACACCGACGTCACTGCGCCGGTGTACGAGCAGTCACGCGACTGGGATCCGGTCGCTCGCATGCAGCACGTCGACCTGTTCACGTGGCTGCGCGGCGACATCCTGGTCAAGGCCGACAAGATGACGATGGCGAACTCGCTGGAACTGCGGGTGCCGTTTCTGGATCCGGAGGTGTTCGCGGTCGCCTCGCGCCTGCCGATGGACGCGAAGATCACCCGCACCACCACCAAATTCGCGCTGCGGCAGGCACTGGAACGGATCGTGCCGGCGCACGTACTGCACCGGCCCAAACTTGGCTTCCCCGTGCCGATCCGGCACTGGCTGCAGACGGGAGAACTGCTGGACTGGGCGCACGAGATGCTGGCCAGGTCACAAGCCGACGAACTGATCGACATCGCTGCGGTGCGGCGCATGCTCGACGAGCATCTCGCAGGCACGAGTGACCACAGCCGCAGGCTGTGGACGGTGCTGATTTTCATGCTGTGGCACGCAATCTTCGTGGAACACAGCGTGGTGCCGACGATCAGCGAGCCGGCCTACCCCGTGCAGCTGTGAGATCGGTCGATCAGCGCAGTGCCGCACCGATTTCGTCGGCTGCACCCCGGCCGTACGCGTCCGCCAATCGGGAGAGCGCGGCATCGCGGTCGAAGTCCCATTGCTGGGTGCCGTTGGTTTCCAGCACCAGCACGGCGACCAGCGAACCGAGTTGGGCCGAGCGTTGAAGGCCCAGACCTGCGCTGCGGCCGGTGAGAAATCCCGCGCGGAACGCGTCGCCGACACCGGTGGGGTCCACTTTCTGAGTTTCGGGCACCACGCCCACGTGAACCGTGGTGCCGTCGGGGCTGACCATGTCGACCCCTTTGGCGCCCAGGGTGGTGACCCGCAGACCGACCTGACCGAGCACGTCGTCCTCGGTCCACCCGGTCTTTTGCAGCAGCAGATCCCATTCGTAGTCGTTGGTGAACAAATAAGTGGCGCCGTCGATCAGCGCGCGGATCTGCTCACCGGAGAGCCGGGCCAGCTGTTGTGACGGGTCGGCAGCGAACGCCAAACCCAGACGGCGGCACTCGTCGGTGTGCAGGAACATGGTGTCGGGATCGTTCGCGCCGACGATCACCAATTCCGGTGTGCCGATCGACGATACGATCCTCTCGAGGGAGATATTGCGGGCCTGCGACATCGCGCCCGGATAGAACGACGCGATCTGCGCCATCTCGGTGTCGGTGGTGCAGACGAACCTCGCGGTGTGCGCGGTTTCCGAAATCAGGACGTGATCGCAGTTCACCCCGTGGGACTGCAGCCACTCGCGGTAGTCGGTGAAGTCCATGCCCGCCGCACCGATCAACACCGCATCGCCGCCGAGCGTGCCGATCGCGTAGGCCATGTTGCCCGCGACACCGCCGCGGTGCACGACCAGGTCGTCGACCAAAAAACTCAGGGAAACCTTCTCCAGGTGATCTGCGAGGAGCTGCTCGGAGAACCGGCCCGGGAACCGCATCAGATGGTCGGTTGCGATCGAACCGGTCACCGCGATCGTCACAAGGTGTACCCCTCCGGCGTGCGCTAGCCTGCGTACCATGGCCGGTCCGTACCAGCAGTACTCCGACCCTGAGCTTAGTCAGCCAAACTATAGCGAGCCCTATCCCAGCCAGCCAATTCCGGCCGCCGCATCGGTCTACCCGGGAATGCTGCCGCCGCCGGTGCCGTACCCGGCCCGGCGCCGCTGGCGTCTGCTCGCGCTCATCGTGGTGGTGGTGGCTGTGCTCGCGGGCACGACGGCCGCGATCGTGTACGCGGTGAACGCAGGTCCGGGCAGCTCAACCGCTGACCAGCTCACCGAAGCCAGCGCGAAGAAGGCGATCCAGAACTATCTGGACGCCCTGCAGCACGGCGACAACGAGACCGTGGCCCGCAACACGCTGTGCGGTTTCTACGATGCGGTCAAGGACAAGCGCTCCGACCAGGCGCTTGCCCGGCTGTCCAGCGAGACCTTCCGCAAGCAGTTCTCCGCTGCCGAGGTCACGTCAATCGACAAGCTGGTGGTCATGTCGCCGAACCAGGCTCAGGTGCTGTTCTCGATGCAGGTCGTTCCGGCCACCCGGGGCGCCCAAAAGCATCAGGAGCAGGCGATTGCTCAGGTGTTGTCGCAGGACAACCAGCTGCTGGTGTGCCAGTATCTGCTGCGGTCGGCGGGTCAGTACTGACTCAGTTGAACGAATCCCCGCACGCACACGAGCCGGTGGCGTTCGGGTTGTCGATGGTGAAGCCCTGTTTCTCGATGGTGTCGACGAAGTCGATGGTGGCGCCCTGCATGTAGGGCGCGCTCATCCTGTCGACCGTCAGCGTGACACCGCCGAATTCGGCGGTCAGGTCGCCGTCCAGGGACCGGTCATCGAAATACAGGCTGTAACGCAGGCCCGCGCAGCCACCCGGCTCGACCTGAATCCGCAGAACCAGGTCGTCACGACCCTCCTGATCGAGGAGCGCCTTGGCCTTGGCGGCCGCGGCGTCGGTCAGGACCACACCATGGGTGGCGGTACCGGTGGCCGACTCGTCCTGAACAGTCATTGCGTCTCCTAGAAGCACGTATCGCGTCAAACACGTAGGTTCTCGTGTTCAACGGTACCTTGTTCGGGCGCTATTCCCTTACTTGCAGTGCTGCGCTGCGGGCCATCGCGGCCAGCTGGTTGGCGGCATCGGCGATCGCCAGCTCGACCGAGCCGGCATAATCGACCAGCGCAAATGCTGCCGACACTCCCGCGGCGCGCAGTGCCGGCTCATCGAGCGTGACCTGCCCTGCCAGCACCACCACCGGTGTCTGACGGTCCGCGGCGCCGGACGCCAGCGCGCTGATCACCTTTCCGTGCAGCGATTGCTCGTCGAGCCGGCCCTCGCCGGTGATCACCAGGTCGGCTGCGCGCAGGTCCTCGGCCAGCCCGGTGTGCTCGGCGATCACCGCAGCGCCAGACTCGCGCCGGGCGCCCAGCGCCAGCAGCGCGGCGCCGAGCCCGCCGGCCGCACCGGCGCCGGGCAGGTCGTGGACCCGACGCCCGGCCACCGCATCCAGCTCGGTGGCCCAGGCGGCGAGCCGTTGCTCGAGCCGGAGCACCGCGGGTGCGTCGGCGCCCTTCTGCGGGCCGAAAATCCGGGCCGCACCGATCGGGCCCAGCAGCGGGTGCTCGACGTCGGTGGCCGCGATCACCTCGACACTTGCCAGCCGGTCTCGTGCGCGCCGCAGCCCGCCGAGCGCCTCCACCATGCCGCGGCCGCCGTCGGTGCTGGCACTGCCCCCGAGTCCCACCACGATCCGGGCGGCCCCGGCGTCCAGCGCCGCCCCGATCAGTTGGCCGACACCCGCGGTGTGCGCGGCGACCGCCGTGTGCGGCGTGACCGGCCCGGGCAGCAGCGCCAGGCCGCAGGCCTGCGCGGACTCGAGGTACGCGGTGGACGGCTTTTCGAAGACCCAGTCTGCGTCGACGTCGGACTCAAGCGGGCCGGCGACCCGCGAGGTTCGGCGTTGCCCCAGCCGGCTGGCGATCACGTCAACGAAACCCGGGCCGCCGTCGGACTGCGGCGCGCGGGTGAGGTCGTCGTCGGGACGCGCCTGGCGCCACCCGTCGGCGATCGCCTCGACAGCCTGCACCGCCGACAGGGAGTCGCCGTAGCAGTCGGGGGCGATCAGCACCCGCACGAGGTCACCGGAGCCGTCATGCGTGCACCCTAAGGGGCTGCACAGGCAGGTGCATGCCGGGCTGCCGGCGGTGCCGAAGTACCCTGGCCACGTGCGTCTGCTGGGCCGGAAGAAGGACACGACGGAGGAGCCGGGCGACGCCGTCGAGGCAGACGACCAGCTTTTCGGTTCCGGCAAGACGACCGCCCCGAAGGGCCGGCCCACACCCAAACGTGACGCCAATCGTCGCGGACCGGTTGCCCCCGCACCGATGACCACCGCGGAGGCCAGACGGCGGCGCCGGCAAACCCAGCTCACCAGGGCAGAACGCCGTGAGGTGCGGGCGGTGCAGCGTGAGCGCATGACCGACAACCGCCAGCGGATGATGGCCGGCGAGGAAGCCTATCTGCTGCCACGCGACAAAGGGCCGGTGCGCCGCTACGCGCGAGATGTGGTCGATTCTCGCCGCAACCTGCTAGGGCTGTTCATGCCGTTCGCGTTCGGGCTGATCTTCGTGATGCTGGGGGTCCCGTCCCCGCGGATACAGATGCTGATCTCGCCGCTGATATTCGGCCTGATGTTCATCATGGCGATCGACGGATTTTTGGTGGGACGCAGGGTCAACAAGCTCGTCGACCAAAAGTTCCCAAAGAACACCGAAAGCCGTTGGCGACTGGGGTTCTACGCTGCAAGCCGAGCCTCGCAGCTGCGCCGGATGCGGGCACCGCGGCCACAGGTCAAGCGCGGCGAGCGGCTCAACTGACCCTCGTGCGGACATTGGTGCTGGGCGGCATCCGGTCGGGCAAGTCGCGATGGGCAGAGTCCGAGATCGCGGCGTTCGTCGCCCCGGGCGAGCCGGTGTGCTACGTCGCGACGGGACAGACGTTCGACGCCGATCCGTCGTGGACGGGTCGCATCGCAGCCCACCGGATGCGAAGGCCTGCGCACTGGTCGACCATCGAAACCGATGACGTGGCAACACAGTTGCGAGTGAACAGCGCCACCGCGAGCCTGATCGACGACATCGGCGGCTGGCTGACGCACCTACTGGACAGTCGAGCATGGACCGGCTCCGGCGACGGTAGGTCGGTGAACGCTGATGTCGACGAATTGCTGGACTCCGTACAAGATTTCGGCTCGCATCTGGTTGTGGTGAGCCCCGAGGTCGGGCTCACGGTGGTGCCGGCGACCGCATCGGGACGGCGGTTCGCCGATGAGCTGGGAGCGCTCAATCAGCGTCTCGCTGAAATCTGCGATCGAGTGGTGCTGATCGTCGCGGGACAACCCCTCACCGTGAAGGACGCCGATGAACGGCGATGACTTTTCCGGGATCGTCTCACCCGACGCGGCCACGGCCACCGCGGCCCGCGAGAGACAGAAGTCGCTGACCAAGCCGCCCGGCTCGCTCGGCCGCCTGGAAGACCTGTCAGTGTGGGTGGCGTCGTGTCAAGGTCTTTGCCCGCCGAAGCAGTTCGAGCGTGCGCGGGTGGTTGTGTTCGCCGGCGATCACGGCGTGGTCGCCGCAGGTGTGTCGGCGTACCCGCCCGAAGTCACCGCGCAGATGGTGGCGAACATCGAGTCCGGTGGCGCGGCGGTCAACGTGCTGGCGCGGGTGGCGGGCGCGGGTGTGCGGGTCGTGGACATCGCCGTCGACTGCGAGGCGCCACTGACGCCGGCGATCGGCGCGCACAAGGTGCGAAGGAGCAGCGGCAACCTCGGCGTCGAAGACCCGCTGACCGGCGAGGAGGCGAGCGCGGCGGTCGAGGCGGGCAAGCTGATCGCCGACGAGGAGGTCGACGCCGGCGCCGACCTGCTGATCGCGGGCGACATGGGAATAGGAAACACCACCGCGGCAGCCACTTTGGTGGCGGCGATCACCGGAACCGAGCCGGTCGCCGTAGTGGGCCGCGGCACCGGTATC
>JAFAWC010000583.1 GCA_019242135.1 Mycobacteriaceae bacterium
GGATGTCGTCGCGGGCGTCGTCGTCGTCGATGTCGTGGTCGATGTGGTCGTGGATGTCGATGTGGTCGATGACTTCGAGTTGTTACCGCAGCCAACGAGGCCGATGCTGAGCGAGATCGCGGCGATGGCCACACCGGTGGCGGCGGCGGCTGGCTTCTTCATGGGGTGGCTCCTGCGGGGTTTGGGTGCAGCGCGATGCGACAAATCCTCGCAGGATTAAACCATGAGCTAGCAGCGCTTATTCACCTTTGAGCCGAATCCTCCAGCGCACGAAGGCGGTATAGGCGGCGCTCAGGACGGCCAGCATGGCCATGTTGATGAGCCACCACTTGGCCGGCGTGTGATTCCAGAAATGGTCCTTTGGAGTCACCGGGCCGGGCATCAGCCTGATCAGGTCGACCGTGGACGCCGACGACGCAAAACCCCACCGGGCCGGCGTCAACTTGGCCAGCACGTCGAGCAGGGTGCCGGTGACCGGGATCATGCCGCCGGAGAACACCAGCTGCGACATGATCGCCACCACCAGCAGCGGCATGATCTGTTCATTCGACCTGGCCAACGCCGAAAGCGCCAAACCGACCATCGCGGCAGCCACACAAGTGAACGCGATATCGACAAACAACTCGACACTGCGACTGCCGATCACCGCGCCCGAGGTCACGGCACCGTGACCCCACCCTTTTCCGAGGATGGTGATCGTGACCGCGATGGCCGACTGCAGCACCGCGAACACCGTGAAAACGCAGATCTTGGCCAGTAGATACGCGCTCGTGGACAGCCCGACCGCCTGCTCGCGCAGGAAGATGGGCCGCTCCCCGATGAGGGTCCGGATCGTCAGCGCGGTGCCCATAAAGATCGCGCCGACGTTGAGCAGCACCAGGATCTGGTTCGGTTCGCTTGGCGCTGAACCCGACGCGACAGTACTTCCGTCCGGAAGTTGAGTTGTCGCAACCGGACCCAGCCCGACGTGGCCCGGCACCGACAGGGACAGCGAGCCCATGATGAACGGGAGCAGCATCAAGAAGATGAAGTAACCGCGATCCGACACGATCAGCCGCACCTGACGTCGCGCGATCGTCGAGAACTGCCGGAGCAGACTGGTGTGCACCGGCTTTCCCAGGTCGGCCGCCTTCTCGCCCTCACGCAGCGCGGGCGGCGCGGCATGGCGTTCGAGGAACCGGAGTTTGGCCCCCTCCGGATCGCTGGCGACCGAGCTGAAGATGTCGGCCCAGTTGGTGGTGCCCATCGTGGGCCCGATCTCGCTCGGCGGTCCGCAGAACGCCGTCTTGCCCCCCGGCGCGAGCAACAAAACCTGATCGCACACGTCGAGATAGGTGAGCGAGTGTGTGACAACCACGACGACGCGACCGGCATCCGCCAGCTGGCGCAGCATCGTCATCACCTGCCGGTCGAGCGCCGGGTCCAGGCCGGAGGTGGGCTCGTCGAGGATGAGCAGCGACGGCCCCGTCAGCAGTTCCATCGCGACCGACGCGCGTTTGCGCTGGCCGCCGGAGAGCTTGTCGACACGTTTCTCGGCATGCGCGGTGAGCTCCAGCTCCTCAAGCACCTGCGCGATGACCTGGCGCCGGTCCTCCTTGGTGGTGTCGGGCGGCAGGCGCAACTCGGCGGCATAGCCCAGCGCCTGATTCACCGTGAGCTGGCCGTGCACGACGTCGTCCTGCGGCACCATGCCGATCCTGCTGCGCAGCGATGCGTACTCGGCGTGAATGTCGTGGCCCTCGAAGGCCACCTTTCCTTGGTTGGGATTGGTGGCGCCGACGATGACCTTCGACAGCGTGGATTTGCCTGCTCCTGAGGGGCCGATGACCGCGGTGAGCGTACCCGGCCGCGCAGAAAGCGAGATGTTGTCGAGCAGTGTGCGTTTCTCGATCACCAGGGTGATGCCGCGGACTTCCAAACCGCCTGTGCGCGTGTCGGCTCCGGTCTCGGTGCGACGAACCAGGGTGCCGCCCTTGAAGGCCAGGTCGACGTTTCCGATCGTGACCACGTCGCCCTCGCCGAGCAGCGCGCGGTCGACCCGGTTGCCGTTGACGAATGTGCCGTTGATGCTTCGCTCGTCGTGAATCTCGACACCCGAAGCGGTCGGCACCAGCGTCGCGTGGTGTCGCGACGCCAGCACATCGGGGATAACGATGTCGTTGTCGGTCGCCCGACCGATCGTGGTAGCTCCCGCCGGCGGGGCCCCCCCGCCGCCGCGCAGGATCCGGACCATGCTCGTCGCCATTTTCTGCCCGTCGCCGCCGCGGGGCGGCGCCGGACGGATCTGCGTGGGCATTCCGTAACCCGGCGGCGACGCCGGCGGCGGTGGCGCCACGGGCTGACGGGCCTGTGAGGGTGGGCGGGCCGCGGCCTGCGGACCGCTGGGCGGGCGACCCGGTGGTGGACCCGGCGCCCGGACCTGCGGTCCGCTCGACGGGCCGGCGGGATGGGCTGGCGGGTGCGTGCCCGGCGGAGCCGCCGACTGTGAGCGCGCCGTCGGAGGCAGCGGGGCGTGCACCCTGGCGCTCGAGGGGCCCGGTGTCGCCGGCAACGGCGCCACCGTGGTCTGCGGTGGCCGGCCGGCAGCACCCTGGTGGCGCCCGACTTCAAAGGTCAGCGGCGGCCCGTCGGGATTGCCGAGGTTGATGCGCTGCCCATCGCGGACGTCGATGGAGGGAACCCGGCGATTGTCGACAAACATCCCGTTGAGGCTGCCGTTGTCGATCGCCACCCACCGGCCCCGGTCATAGCGCAGCACCACGTGCGCGCGCGACACCAGCGGGTGAGCGACGCGCACGTCGGCCCGCAGATCGCGGCCGATGACGACGTCGTGGCCGGGGGCAAAGGTGCGTGTTGCCCCCTCGGAACGAACGGTGAGGGCTGGCGGCGCAGGTCGGCTCATCGGCACAAACTCTATCGCCCAGACGCCCGGCGGTACGTTCGAGCACCCGGTGTCGGCCATGTGCAAACCGGTGTCGGCGATGTGCGAACCCGGAGTCGGCCGGGTGCGAACTCACCCGGCACGACCGCCGCTCAAGACGTCGATCGGCGCGACAACGATGTCCGCAACAACGCAGCAAACCGCCCCCAAAAGCGTTGCTGAGCAAATCCACCAACACGGACCGACGAACGCGTCGAACCCCCGTGAGCAAGCCACCGACGGCACCAAGAATTAGATGATGATCTCTACTAGACACTACCGTACGCTTGCCACATGCCCCGGCCCCAGCGCTATCACACCGACGTCCTGCTGGACGCGGCCGCGGCACTCCTTGCATCCGACGGCCCGGCGGCGGTGACGATGTCGGCGGTCGCCAGGGCCACCGGCGCGCCGAGCGGGTCGATGTACCACCGCTTTCCGACGCGCGCTGCGCTGTGCGGCCAGCTCTGGCTGCGCACGCAGGAGCGATTCCACACCGGTGTGATGGCCGCATTGGCTGGCGAGAGCGACCGCCAGAACCGGTGCGTCGCCGCGGCGCGGTTCACGGTGGGCTGGTGTCGCCGGTCGCCGATCGACGCGCAGGTGCTGCTCGTCGGCGCCGACGCGCTGGGCCGCGCGGAGTGGCCGAAGGCAGCGGCTCGCCGCCAC
>JAFAWC010000105.1 GCA_019242135.1 Mycobacteriaceae bacterium
GCCCGGCTGTGTCAGGTGCTGGGCAACCTTGTCTCCAACGCGCTGCAGCACACACCTGAGACCGCGGGCATCACCGTGCGGGTTGGCACCGAGGGCGACAACGCGGTCCTCGAGGTGATCGACGAGGGCCCCGGCATGAGCGATGAAAACGCGCACCGGATCTTCGAACGGTTCTACCGGGCCGACTCGTCGCGGTCGCGGACCAGCGGCGGCACGGGGCTCGGCTTGTCGATCGTGGACTCGCTCGTCTATGCGCACGGCGGCACCGTGACGGTCGTGACTGCCCCCGGCGAAGGGTGTCGCTTCCAGGTCAGCCTGCCGCGCATCGCCGACGTGTCGACACACGAGATGGCCACCCAGCTCACCTGAGGCGATCACCCAGTTACCTCAGCTGAGCCAGCGCATCTCTGATCTTGGCCTGCGCCTCGTCGAGCGATTCTTGCGACGGGTTGGGATCCGCCCCGCCGATATTGAAATCGCCCAGCGAATATGCCGGGAAAACATGCACGTGCAGGTGTGGAATCTCCAGCCCGGCGATGAGCAGCCCGGCGCGCGGCGCATCGAACGCCAGCCGCACGGCTTTGCCAACCAGCCGCGACACCGCCATCAACCTGTCGAAAACGTCGGCGTCGATGTCTTGCCACTGGTCGATCTCCGCGCGCGGCACCACCAGTGTGTGGCCCTGGGTGACCGGGGCGATCGTCAGGAACGCCGCGAATTCGTTGTCCTCGTAGACAAAGCGCCCGGGCAACTCGCCGTTGATTATCTTGGTGAATACGGACGGCATGCGCACGAGCATGGTGGCAGCTGCCGGGACCGTCAAGCTGACCGATCGTTATCCGGCTCCCAGCAAGCTCCCAGTCGGGGCGCAGTCCCACGGCAGTTTGCCCGGAGACCGTAGGGAATCATGACCGAGGTGGTTGCAGGGGTGGACAGCGGCGAGGCGCAACCCACACGGCAACGGCACGACTGCGTTCTTGACATCGTCATTCCGGTGTACAACGAAGAAGCCGAGTTGGCGCTGTCGGTACGCCGGCTCCACGACTTCCTGGCCAGTGAGGTGCCATACCGGTCCCGCATCACGATCGCCGACAATGCCAGCACCGATCAAACTTTGGCCGTCGCACACCAACTCGCCGAGGAACTGCCAAACATCGCGGTGATCCACCTCGACGAGAAGGGGCGCGGCGGCGCTCTGCGGGCGGCATGGTCGGCGTCCGATGCGACCGTGGTGGCCTACATGGACGCCGACCTGTCCACCGACCTGTCGGCCCTGATGCCGCTTGTCGCGCCGTTGATTTCCGGTCACTCCGACGTTGCCATCGGTTCACGACTGGCCGCCTCGTCGCGTGTGGTGCGGGGGCCGAAGCGGGAAATCGTCTCTCGCAGCTACAACCTCCTGCTGCGCGGTGTGCTGGGCGCACGGTTCTCCGATGCCCAGTGCGGATTCAAGGCGATGCGTGCCGACGTCGCGCGACGACTGCTCCCTCTGGTGGCCGACACGGGATGGTTTTTCGACACCGAGATGCTCGTGATTGCCGAGCGGGCGGGTCTGCGTATTCACGAGGTGCCGGTCGACTGGGTAGATGACCCCGACTCCCGCGTCGACATCGTCCGCACGGCGATCGACGACTTGAAGGGCTGCTGGCGGGTGGGTCGCGCGCTGGCCACCGGCGCGTTGCCACTGCGCGAACTCCAGGCCAGCGTCGGTCGCGAGCCGTTGGTCGAAGGCGTCCCACACGGCATGGTCGGACAACTCGTCCGGTTCGGCATCGTCGGAATAGCAAGCACGGTGGCCTACGCGCTGCTCTACTGGGTCCTGCACCCCCCGCTCGGCGGACAGATCGCCAACTTGATCGCACTGCTGCTGACGGCGATCGGGAACACCACCGCCAACCGCGCGTTCACATTCCGCGTGCGCGGCCGGGCCAACGTTGCCCGCCACCAGTTTCACGGGCTGCTGGTGTTCGTGTTCGGGCTGGCAGTCACCAGTGGATCGCTGTTCTTGTTGCAGCTTTTCGTTCCTGCCGCGACCCGCGAGGTCCAGCTGTCGGTTCTGGTGGTGGCCAACCTTGTCGCCACGCTGATCCGATTTGTCGCGTTGCGCCGAGTCTTCGGCGCGCACCGCTGGCTGACGCCGCTGCGTCCCCGGCGGTGACGCAGCCCGGCTGATGCACTGCGCCCGCCGGGGAGCTATCGCCCAGTTAGATGAGCCCTGTCGCGTCGAAGATCCAACTGGTGTCGGCAGTGGCGAGGTGCTCGGTCCAGTTCGGGGGGGCTTGCGCCACCAGCGCGCCCATGTCCCAGTAGTCCTTCCACAGCCTGACTTTGCCGTCCGCAACCCGATGCACGGAGACGAACGGCAGCAGAGCCACCTCGCCGCTGGGCCACGTCCACGTCTCGGAGTGTTCGTACATCGCATGGGCCCCGTCGGTGAGAAGAAGCCCGTCGTGGTTGACGTAGTCGGACAGCGGTTCGAGCCCGATCTTGAGCCGTTTCACGATGTCGGTCGGACCGCGCGCGGCTGCCTTCGGACCCACCGCTACGTCGGCGTAGATGCAGTCGTCGGCCAAATAGGTTCCCACGGCTTCCCAGTCCCGCTTGGACAGCGCTTGCCAGAGCCCGCGCACGATCTCCGATACCTCGTTCACCGAAACATCCCCTTTTCTACTACTTTTGGGTGCGCCGACCGGTGAACGCATCCAGCGCCGCTGCGTTCGCGGCCTCTCCCACGAGTTCGGCAAAGCACGCGGTCTCCCGCTCGATCGCGGCGTCGATCTGTGACCGCAGCGGTGCGCTGATCGTGGCTTTGACCGCCATCAGGCTCGAGATAGGCTTCGAGGCAAGCACATTCGCGTGCCGGTAGGTTTCGGCCAGGAGCTCGGCAGGGTCACAGACCTTCCACACCAAGCCCATCTGATAGGCCTCCTGCGCGCTGATCCACTCCGAGGACATCAATATCCAGGCGGCGTTCTGGCGGCCGGCCAGGCGGGGGAGAAGATACGACGACGCCGCCTCCGGCGCGACTCCGAGACTGGTGAATGGGCATCTCAGCCGCGCGTCGGACGCCATGAACGCCAGATCGGCGTAGCCGAGAATGGTGGCCCCGATACCGACACCGACACCGTTGACGGCGCAGATCAGCGGCTTCGGGAACGACGCGAGCGCATCGAGCATCCCGAAAAAGCCGTGCCGGCCGCCATCGCTGCGGCGCGTGGCGATGTTCTCCTGCATCTCGACGAGATCTGCGCCCGCGCTGAACGCCCTGCCGGCACCGGTGATCACTACGACCGCAACGTCTGGGTCCTCGGCGGCGGCCAGCAGCGCCTGCGTCGTCGCGTCATACAGCGCCTCGCTGAACGCATTCAGCACCTCCGGACGGTTCAACGTGACTGTTCGCACGCGGTT
>JAFAWC010000119.1 GCA_019242135.1 Mycobacteriaceae bacterium
TCGGTGAACGCGTTGCCGATCAACCCGATCCGCACCCGGGTGCAGCACGCCAACGTCCAGGTCGCCTCGCTCGACGACATGGTGACGTCCTACCAACGGGTCAAAGCGCTGGGATTTGCGATGGCGCTGTCGGTCGGCCAGCACACCAACGACAAAGAGCTGTCGTACTACGCGCAAACGCCGTCCAGCTTCGAGTGGGAGGTCGAAGACTCAGTGCCCGCGCTGAGCACACCGGGCATCGCCGACAACTGACAAGGAGCCTTACGGAATGTTTACCGGCCCCGCCGAAGACCGGCTCAAGATCCGAGAGCGCCTCGATAGCTACTGCGATGCCGTCTGCCGGATAGACCGCCAGGAATATCTCGCCTGCTGGACCGAGGATGGGGAACGACTCGGCGACGGCGGTGAGTGCCACGGCATCGAGGAGCTGCGCACCCACTGGGACGGCATCTGGCATGCGCTGGAGCGCATGGCGTTTCTGACCCAGATCGGGGCCATCGAGGTCGACGGCGATCGTGCCCGCACCCGCTCGTACTGCCAGGAGATCCTGCGGCTCAAGAACGGCGCGACGCACCGCCTGGTCGGCATGTACGAGGACGAGCTGCGCCGAGTCGACGGCACCTGGTTGTTCAGTCGGCGGACCTACCGTGTCGTGCTGCGCGAAGGACAGCCGGGCGCCGCACAAGACGAATCCCCTTAGCGTCACTTCCCATTGCTACCCCGCCCGTGCAACTCGGCGAGCGCGTGAATCTGCTCGAGGTAGTGCCCAAGGGAGCGATGGATGAACCGCGCAGACAATATGGTGGTGCCGGCCGCGGCCATGGTCCGTAGCGTTTCCTCAGTCAACGCTGGCTCACCCACCGGATCGAGCGCGTGATCGGCGGGCAGGACGACCTCGAACCCAGCGGGCAGTTCCCGCGCCCGCAACCAATCCGCCGCAGTGGCAACAGACACGTTGAAGGGACACCAGCCCTCCGCGAGCGTGAGCGCTCGGCGCAGTGACCGCGGGGTGCGGCCACCGATCCAGATCGGCATGTGTGGCTGCAGAGCGCAGGGATCGACGGTCAGTCCGCTAAACGAGTAGTACTCGCCCTGATAGACCGGCTCATTGCTGGCCAGTGCTGCACGCAGCGCCCTCAAGGCGTCGTCGGCTCGAGCACCCCGATCGTCGAACGGGGCGCCGAGTAGATCGAACTCTTCCTTCAGGGTGCCGACACCCACACCCAGTATCACTCGGCCGCCGCTGACGTGATCTAGTGTGCCATAACGCTTTACGATCGCGAGCGGATGGTGATAACCCAGTACCAGGGTCATGGTGGCCAGTCGGATGTGCTGAGTGCGCGCTGACACATAACCAAATGTGGCGAGCGGGTCCCAGTACACCGAACCGCGCCGCGGGGCCTCGGTGGAGGGGATGCCGATGTGCTCGCTGCATGTCAAATGGTGGTAGCCGAGCCGGTCTGCCGCCTCGGCGACCAGGCCGATGTCCTCGATCGAGGCGCTCTTCTCCCAGCCCAAGGGAGCGCCGGCGACGTTGGTGACAACGGGCGTTGCGATGCCGAGTTTCAATGCAGGGGCTCTTCCCCGGCCAGCACCGTGCGGTGCATGAGACGACCGCTATCCACGGCATAGGGTAGTGCTCGGTGCATGGTGCCGGTGTTGTCCCAGATGAGCAGGTCGCCGGGTTGCCACTCATGCCGATAGACGTACCGCGGCTGGGTGGCCCAGTCGCGCAGGCGCGCGAGCAGTGCGCGGCTCTGCTCTACCGGCAGTCCGATCACGTAGTCCGCTGTGGCACCGAGGAGCAGGGACTTGCGTCCGGACCGGTGTGTCCACACCATTGGGCACGACTTCGGTGGGGATTTCTGCCAAAAGGTGATCTCGTCGTAGCTCATCTCCGGGGTCACGTAGTACTGTGACCGCTCCGCGCTGTGCACCACCCGCAGGTTGGCGATGGCGTCCTTCTCGGTCTGCGGCAGGTCCTCATACGCCGCGTAGGTGTTGCAGAACTCGGTCTGGCCGCCGGTTTCGGATAGCTTCACGGCCCGCAACAAGGTTGCCAGATTCGGATAGGGCTGCAGTGAGCCGTCGAAGTGCCAGAACAGTGAGCCTTTCAAGTAATCGGCTCGCTGATTCACGTTTTTGTCGAGCGAGATCTTGTAGATCCCGCCCTCCCCCTCGTTTTGCACGATGCTGCCGAGGGTGTTGGCGATCGCGACTTGCTGCTCGTCGCTGACCTGCAGCCCGCGAAAGAAGACCACTCCGCGTTGCTCCAGGGTGGCGCGGATGTTCTCGGCTTCGCCACCGCCGAGCAGGGTTTCCAGATCCGTGCGGATCTCGCTGCCTATCAGGGGTGTGTGGTCGACGATTTCGAGTTGCCCTGACGAAAGCCCCATGCCTATCAGCTCAATCGCGTCAGGATGGTGTTCGCCGAATGCTGCACGCGAGGCTGATTCCACAGCTCGACAGCCAACGACACGGTGATCAGTGAGTAAAGCAGGTTGCGCAAATTCGCCGCGTCCGCCGGCAACGGCTGCAGGTAGTCGAATTCGTCGAGGTAGGCCACTGCCGCCTCGGCATGGGGAAATACCTCGTCGTAGAAGGCCCGGATTTGTTCCATCGAGCTGTTGACCCGCTTGACGTAGCGCTCATGCCCGTCCTCGATCGCCCATTCATCCACCAAGTGTTGGAGCTGACAAAATTGCTGAGGCAAGGACGCGTTCATGTGCGGTTGCCTTGCTTAGCTTCACCGGCCGCCACGTAGTCGGCCACCGTCTTGTGCAAGTGCCGCAGCAGGATCTCCTCGTCGTTCATCTGAAATGTCCTGAGGGCTCGGCTGTTCAGCATGGCCTGCATACCTTCGAGCGGGCTCGCGTCTTCTAAGATGATGTCGTTGAGGAAGGTCACGGTCAGCTCCTGCCCCAACCGCTCTTTGTGCGTCGTCGGCGGGTGATAGAACATCTCCACCTCAAAGATGTGCGAGTGCGGCCCCGTGGGCCAATGCGCGTGCGTGGTGAATCCGGACGCACCGAAGATCAGCACGAAGTTCGGGAAGAACTGAAACGAGTCGAAACCGTATTTCTCTGACCGCGTCGGATTGAGCCCGGGCGGCATGGAACCGCGATCTATGCGTTTGTTCCAAGGGCCCGCCGCGCTCGCCTCCATCACACATTCGATGGGCTTGGAATACGGCGTCTTACGCGAGGGCTCGCCGGCGAACGAAAACATGCGATGCGGCCCTTTGAGTTGGTATGCCAACGCGTCGGTGAACGGATTCGGCGCATCCAGAGCGGCTTTGGCCTCGGCCGTGAGGTTGCCGAACGATGACGCATGCAGGTAGGGACCGTGATAGCTCTCCGCGAAACCGTCGACGAAAATCTTCCAGTTGCACTGCAGCTCGGCCTTGAAGCGGTAAACCTGATGCGGCCCGTCGAAGGGATAGCCCTCGATGCCATGGCCGAGCTCGCCGAGAAACGACCGCAGCGGCTCCGAGTTATCCGAGTTGAGGTTGATGAAAATGAAGCCTTCCCACACTTCGCACTGAATCGCCGGCACGCGGCAACTTCCGGCATCGAAGTCAAGCAGCAGGTCCTTACGGGTAGGGGCGAGCAACGAGCCGTCCAGGTTGTAGCGCCAGCCATGGAAGCGGCAGTAGAGAACTGGCGCCCGGCCCTCGACTTCCTCGAACGGATCTTCGCGCCAGAGGATCTTGTTGCCGCGATGCGGGCAGATGTTGTGGAAGGCGCGGATCACGCCGTCCTTGCCGCGCACGATGATGATCGAGGTGTTCAGAAACTTCAGTTCACGAGTGAAGTAGCTGCCGGCCCGCGGTACCCGCTCCACCCGTCCCATGTAGAGCCAGCTCTTCTTGAAGACGTGCTCGCGCTCCTTTTCGTAGAACTCTTCGGAAACGCAGTCGTCAAGCGATACCGGGCCGCGACCCAATTCGGGGTACGAATCGGTCCAGTGACCACTCGCGGGCTTGGTTACGAGGGCGGGTTGACTCATGAGGCCACTCCTTCACTTCGGCCTCGTAGCTCATACCGGCCGAACGTAGCACTTGACCAAATCCACAAAACAGGCTTTGAATTGCAACACCCTGTTGCATTTTTGGAACACCGTTATGGAGCAAAACCTGCCCTTCGACGTCGATGCCCTGCTGATATTCAGCAAGGTCGTCGAATGCCGCAGCCTGTCGAAAGCGGCCACGCTGCTCGGCATGCCGAAGTCGACCGTCAGCCGCAAGCTCACCAAGCTGGAAGCGGACCTGGGCGCCAAGCTGCTGCGCAAGAACACCCATCAGCTCACGGTCACCGATCTTGGCGAGAAGATTTACGGCCACAGCGTCAACATCCTGGCCGAGGCCAACGGCGTGCGCGCGTTGGTGGAAGGCAGCAAGCAGGAGCCGCAGGGCGAGTTGCGAGTTGCCATACCGGTCTTTGTCGGCATCGACTACGCGTCGCGCGTCGGCGCCACGTTCCTGCAGCGCTATCCCAACTCGCTGCTGGACATCCGGCTGGTGGACAAGGTGGTCCACCCGATCAATGACGGGTTCGATGTCGTGTTCGGGACCGGGCCGCTCCAAGATTCGATGCTGATCGCGCGGAAGGTCTTCAGCCTCGAACTGTTTCTGTGCGCGTCGCGTGACTTCGTGCGGCAACTGCCGGCGCCCATCACCGTTCCCGCGCAGTTGAACACCTTGCCGTTCATCGATTGCGGGTTCTATGGCGGACCAAGGAAGCTGGTGGTTGCCAAACAGAAGCGACGATACGAACTGTCACCGTCCGTGCGCGCACGGGCGAACAACTTTCAAGTTTGCAAGCACTACGTCCTGCACGGACTCGGTGTCGGCGCGATGCCCAGGCAGATCCTCGTCACCACGGAATTGCGCGAAGGAACCGTCGTGCCCGTGCTGGACGACTGGAGCCTCGAGCGGCTGGATGTGTACATGATTCATCCCTTTGAGCTCTCGTTCTCCACATTGATCAGCGCGTTCTACGACACGGCGTGCGAGATCATCAGCGAGAATTCGGCGCGGACCTGAGGGCTCACGCTTCTCATCGCACTACGGTGGACCTATGAAGTATCTGGATGTCGACGCAATCGGGAAAGTGAGCCGGATCGGGCTGGGCACCTGGCAGTTCGGCTCTCGCGAATGGGGCTACGGCGACCGGTACGCCTCCGGTCCCGCCCGCGAGATCGTTCATCGCGCCCTTGCCCTCGGGGTGACGCTGTTCGATACCGCGGAGATCTATGGACTGGGTAAAAGCGAACGGATTCTCGGCGAGGCGCTCGGCAACAAGCGCGCCGAGGTTGTGGTGGCCAGCAAGATCATGCCGATCGCGCCGTTCCCACCGGTGATTAAGCAGCGCGAGCGCGCCAGTGCCCGGCGGCTGCAGCTGGACCGCATCCCGCTCTACCAGATCCACCAACCCAATCCCGTCGTCCCCGATTCGGTGATCATGCCGGGTATGCGTGACCTGCTCGACAGTGGCGCCATCGGCGCGGCTGGCGTCTCGAACTATTCGCTCGCACGATGGCAGCGCGCCGATGCCGCGCTCGGACGTTCCGTCATCAGCAACCAGGTGCATTTCTCGCTTGCTCACGCCGATGCGCTCGATGACCTTGTGCCTTTCGCCGAGCGGGAGAACCGCATCGTGATCGCCTACAGCCCGTTGGCGCAGGGACTGCTGGGCGGCAAGTACGGCCTCGATAACCGGCCCGGTGGTGTCCGCGCGGCGAACCCGCTATTCGGCACCGAGAACCTGCGACGCATCGAGCCGCTGTTGGCCACCTTGCGCGAGGTCGCGGCGGACGTCGATGCCAAGCCGGCACAAGTGGCGCTGGCTTGGCTGATCAGTCTGCCGGGCGTAGTCGCCATTCCCGGAGCGTCCAGTGTCGAGCAACTGGAGTTCAACGTCGCCGCGGCCGAAATCGAGCTCAGCGGCCAATCACGCGAGACGCTCACCGCGGCGGCGCGAGCGTTCCGGCCAGCGTCGACGACGCGTTTTCTCACCGATTTGGTCCGCGAAAAGCTGCCCACTCACGCTCGACAGCAGTAACGGACCTTTCGACGCACGATGGAGCGTTTCAGATCGTGATGACGTCGAGGTCGGGCATCGCGTCGTAGTCGCTGTCCTGCGTCACGATGGGGATGTTATGGGCGATGGCGGTTGCGGCGATCCAGCTGTCGTTGATCGGTACCCGACGGTTGGCCGCGCGGAGCCGAGAGACCAGCAGGGCCCAGGCCTCGGAAACCGCTTCATCGATGCAAAGCGGTTCGAAGCGCTGCGCTAGCTGAAAGGTCGAGAGCCGTCGCGCCGTGACCTCTCGACCGCCGGCGTCCAGTACGCCGAAACGCAGCTCGCCCAGCGTGATCACCGACACGCCCCATTCGTATCCGGCGAAGAAGTTCGCATCGAACCGGGTTTGTTCCAACCCGATGAAGATCGACGTGTCGGCCAGCGCTCGCCGCGCTGCTACCACGACAGATCGCTCGTCGTGTCCGTCAGCGCATCGCGCAGTTCTTTGTCCAGTCCGGTGGTGTCGGGGCCGAGGCGTACAAGTTCCCCGATCACCTCGCAGGCAGGTAACCACTGCCGACGCCGCGGCAGCGGGACGATCTTCGCCACCGGTCGGTTGTCCTTCAGCACCTCGATCTCCTCGCCGGCCTCGACTCGCCGCAGTACCTCGCCGGTGCGGTTACGCAGATCGCGGGCAGCGATCGTGCCGGACATACCACGACTGTAGCAGTTTCGCGACAGCCGTAGCGAACTGAGCGGGTTATTCAGCTCGGCCAGGTATCCGGTTGTGGCGTATAAAAAATCGGGGTTGCCGGGGGAACCGTGTCGGGCCGGCAGTGGACATCGCGTTCAGAATCAACGTGACATAGCGAGGCCAGCCGTCGCTTGCAGGATCCATCGTCGGGAGCACGCTGTGGAGCATGGCGATGATTCGCGGAAGATCCACGGCGACGGTGTCGGCATTGATGAGGCCGGCTCGCTGTGCGCGGCGAGTGAGGTCCTGGAGTGTCTCGTAGAGCGGTGCCGGGAAGTCGTTGGTCAGTGGTCCCAATCGCCTGGCTGCGGCGAGGGTGTTGTGTTCTCGAGCGCCAGGGATATCGCCTCGAGAAGGTTAGCGATCCCGCGGGCCGACACCTCGGCTTCGGATACGGCGTGCACCAGTGCCTCGAAGAGAACCTCGCGCGCGCCGAGATGCAGATCGCGGTCACCGCGCTGGCCCGCAGGCTGCCCGCACTGCGCTTGGCGGTTGCCGTCGAAGACCTCAAGTACCACAACGAAAGAGATTTACGGCATCCGTGAGCTGCCCGTCACGGGGTGAACCGGTCCGCTCGCTGTGCCCTACTTCGGCTGGAGCTGCCGGGAATCGGCCCCGCCGCAGAAAACCGCCCGGTGAGTTTTCTGGCCACGGGAACCATCAACCGACATCA
>JAFAWC010000542.1 GCA_019242135.1 Mycobacteriaceae bacterium
TGAGAAGTCGTGGGCCTACCGACAGGACCAGCTGCCGTCGACGCACCCGGTTGCCGCGGACATCCCCGACCTCGCCGCGGTGGAGGTGAACTTCGACGGCATCACCTACGCCAAGGGCGCCAGCGTGCTCAAGCAACTGGTTGCCTACGTCGGGCTGGACAACTTCCTTGCCGGACTGCGGGATTACTTTCGCGCCCACGCATTCTCCAACGCGAGATTCTCGGATCTGCTCGGTGCGCTGGAGAAGTCGTCGGGCCGCGACCTGTCCGACTGGGGCAGTCAGTGGCTGAAGACCACCGGGCTCAACACGCTGCGCGCGGACTTCGCGGTGGACTCGTCGGGTGACTTCACCCGATTCGCGATCATTCAGGGCGGCGCTGAGCCGGGCGCGGGGGAAACCCGGGTGCACCGCCTCGCGGTCGGTATCTACGCCGACGCTGACGACGGCAAGCTGGTGCGGGTGCACCGCTCGGAGCTCGACGTCTCCGGCCCTGTGACAGACGTTCCTTCGTTGCAAGGGATTTCGCGGGGCGCGCTGGTTCTGGTCAACGACGACGACCTGACCTACTGCTCGCTGCGGCTCGACGAGGACTCGCTGGCGACGGCGCTGTCGCGGATCGCCGACATCGCCGAGCCGCTGCCGCGCACACTGGTGTGGTCGGCCGCCTGGGAGATGACCCGCGAGGCGGAGCTGCGGGCGCGAGACTTCGTGTCCCTCGTGTGCAGCGGCGTGCACGCGGAGACCGAGGTCGGAGTCGCCCAGCGGCTGTTGATGCAGGCGCAGACCGCGCTGGGCGCGTACGCCGATCAGGGCTGGGCGTGCTCGGAGGGCTGGCCGCTGCTTGCCGATCGGCTGCTCGAGCTGGCGCGCTCAGCGGAGGCCGGCTCGGACCACCAGCTGGCGTACATCAATGCGCTGTGCGGGTCGGTGCTTCAGACGCGGCACCTCGAGGTGCTGTCCGCGCTGCTTGACACCGCGCCGTCGGAGAAGGGGCTGGCCGGCCTGGTTGTCGACACCGACCTGCGCTGGCGCATCGTGACCGCGTTGGCGCGGTCAGGGGTGGTCGACGCCGACGGGCCGTCGACGCCGTTCATCGACGCTGAGGTGCAACGCGATCCGACCGCCGCGGGCAAGCGGCACGGCGCCGCGGCGTCAGCGGCGCGCCCGCAGATGGCGGTCAAGGAGCGGGCGTGGACCGAGGTGATCGAGGATGACACCCTGCCCAACATCGTGGCGCGCGCGATCATCGGCGGCTTCGTCGCGCCGGGCCAGGCGTCGTTGCTGGCGCCGTTTACTTCGCGCTATTTCGAGGCTATTGCGGGCGTGTGGGAGCGGCGGTCCAGCGAGGTCGCGCAGACGGTGGTGATCGGCCTGTACCCGGGATGGGACATCAGCACGTCCGCCGTCGCGGCGGCTGAGGGGTTCCTGGCTCTCGACAACCCGCCGGCGTTGCGGCGGTTGGTGATCGAGGGCAAGGCCGGGGTGGAGCGGGCGCTGAAGGCGCGGGCGTTCGACGTGGGCTGAGTGTCGACGGTCTCAGGGCGGCGAAATACCGGCGCTGAGCACCCGCACCGCGGAGATCAACCCGTCCATCAGGTTGCCCGCTCGGAACGACGACGCCGCCGCGGCCACCCCGAGAGGTGCCGCCGACTCGGCGCCGCGGCCCTTGACCCCCGCGCCGTACACGACCTCGATGGCGCGCTGGTTGGGCGAAACGGCGAGCAGCACAGCGTCGTTGGGGGTGGGTACCTGGGCGAGGATTTCGCGGGCGCGCGCCGCGGGGTCGTCGCCGAGGTCGCCGAGGTAGACGGCCATCCGCGCCTTGGATGCGCGGGTGCCGTAGGTCAGCGCATCGTCGAGCGTCACCAGGTCCATGGTCGGGAACGGATAGTGCACGGAGACGTCGCCGGGCTGCGTGACACCGGAGATGCGTCCGCTGGAGGTGACGACCCAGCCGAGGGGCAGGTCAGGCTCTCTCAGTGTCGCGAGTTCACCACTTGCCACTTGCCCCACCTCCGATCGTCAGCGTGTCCGAGCCGTGGCCGTGCGGGTCACCGACGCGTTCGTCGACCGCGGTCCACAAGATCGGCTCGTGCCGCCACGGCTCCGACATCTGGTAGGTCGCCGGGTGCGGTCCCTTATGCGACCAGATCAACGTCGCCAGGATGATGACCAGCAGCAGCGGGATACCCACGAAAAACGCGTGGACCTCGAGAACGCTCACGACCGAAACCGTATCAGCCGGGGTGTCGCGATGAGGAGCTACGCTGCGCCCTCACCCAGGTACCGAACCCACGCCGGATCCAACTCCTTGACGGTCGACAGCAGCCGCCAGTGCTGACCCTTGGGAGTGCTGGGCAACGCGCGCAGCGTCCAGCCGAGCTCGCTGAGCAGGCGGTCGGCCTTGCGGTGGTTGCAGGTGGAGCAGCTTGCGACGCAATTCTCCCAGGTGTGACTGCCGCCGCGGCTGCGTGGTACGACGTGGTCGACGGTGTCGGCCTTCGCGCCGCAGTAGGCGCAGCGGAACCGGTCGCGGTGCATCAACGCCGCGCGGGTCATCGGGATGCGCGCGCGGTACGGCACCCGGACATAGGAGCGCAACCGGATGACCGACGGCACGACGATCGTTCGGGTCGCCGAGTGGATCACCGGCCCCGCCGGGTCGTCGTGCACGACGTCGGCCTTACCGCACAGCAGCATGACCACCGCGCGCCGCATCGGCAGCGCTGTCAGCGGTTCGAACGTCGAGTTCAGCAGCAAAACCCGCCGACGTCCCCACAGGGAGGTCGACTCGTGAGAGATGTGCGTGTCGACGCTGTGCAGAGTGCGGTCAGCCACGAGGCCGGATTGCCCCGCCGCGACACCATGATGGCGGTGGCCGCGGCTCTTCTTGCGCTGCGCCATGTAACCTCCGCGGATCAGTCCACCATGATAAGGGTCATAGTGCACGACAATTCTGATCGTGTTTGCAGGTCAGTCGGTGAACATCGGGTGACTGCACCGCATGCCCCACAATGGAGGGCGATGGATTCGACGACCCAGCAATCGTTTTACGACGCCGTCGGCGGCGCGGCGACGTTCCACGCCATCGTTTCGCGGTTCTATTCCCTGGTCCGCGACGACGAGATCTTGCGGCCGCTGTATCCCGAGGACGAGCTCGACGACGCCGAGGAGCGACTGAGAATGTTCCTCGAGCAATACTGGGGCGGCCCCAGAACCTACTCCGAGCAGCGCGGGCACCCACGCCTTCGGATGCGCCACGCACCGTTTCGGATCGGTCCATTCGAGCGGGACGCGTGGCTGCGTTGCATGCACACCGCGGTCGCGTCGATCGACTCTGCAACCCTCGACGACGAGCACCGCAAGGAGCTGCTTGACTATCTCGAGATGGCTGCGCACTCGATGGTCAACTCGCCGTTCTGACCCATGAGCGATCCGTGGTGGTCACGAGCGGTGTTCTACCAGGTGTATCCGCGCTCGTTCGCCGACAGCGACGGTGACGGCGTCGGCGACCTCGACGGGGTCGCGGCCCGGCTGGACTACCTCGAGCTGCTCGGCGTGGACGCGATCTGGCTCAACCCGGTCACCGTGTCCCCGATGGCCGACCACGGTTACGACGTCGCCAACCCCCGCGACGTCGACGAGCTGTTCGGCGGGCTCGACGCGCTGGACCGGATGATCGCGGCGGCTCACCGGCGCGGCATCAAGGTGACCATGGACCTCGTCCCCAACCACACCAGCTCGCAGCATGCCTGGTTCTCGGCCGCGCTGACCGCCGGTGCCGGCTCCGCGGAGCGTTCGCGCTACATCTTTCGCTCCGGTCGCGGGCCGGACGGCGCGTTGCCGCCGAACAACTGGGTATCGGTGTTCGGCGGGCCGGCCTGGACGCGGGTGACCGAGCCGGACGGCAACCCCGGGCAGTGGTACCTGCACCTGTTCGACGCCGAGCAGCCGGACCTGAACTGGGACAACCCCGAGGTGTTCGCCGACTTCGAGAAGACGCTGCGATTCTGGCTGGACCGAGGGGTCGACGGGTTCCGGATCGATGTCGCGCACGGAATGGCCAAACCGCCGGACCTGCCCGACATGCGCCTTCCGCTGCCGAAGTTGTTGCTGCTCAGCGACGACGACCCGCGGTTCAACCACGACACCGTGCACGACATCCACCGCGGGATCCGGACGGTGCTCAACGACTACCCGCACGCGGTCGTGATCGGCGAGGTGTGGGTGTTCGACAACGAGCAGTTCGCCAAGTATCTGCGTGCCGATGAGCTGCATCTGGGTTTCAACTTCCGGCTGCTGCGGGCCTCCTTCGACGCCGAGTCGATTCGTGACGCGATCACCAACTCGCTGGCCGCGGCGGCCATCGAGGGCGCCACCCCGACGTGGACGCTGGCCAACCACGACGTCGAGCGTGAGGTCACCCGCTACGGCGGTGGTGCTGTGGGGTTGGCCCGGGCGCGGGCGATGGCGTTGGTGATGCTGGCGCTGCCGGGTGCGGTGTTCATCTACAACGGCGAGGAGCTGGGGCTGGCGAACGTCGAGTTGCCTGACTCGGCGTTGCAGGATCCGGTGTGGTTACGGTCGGGGGGCCGCGAGCGGGGCCGGGACGCGGTGCGGGTTCCGCTGCCGTGGGAGGGTTCGGCGCCGCCGTTCGGGTTCTCCTCCTCCGATCACACGTGGCTGCCCATTCCCGCGGAGTGGGCTTCGTTGACGGTGGAGCGCCAACTCGGGGATTCGTCGTCGACGTTGAACTTCTTTCGCGCTGCGCTGCGGTTGCGGGAGACGTTCTCCGGCGGCTCGGCGGTGACTGTGTCGTGGTTGTCGGCGCCGGAGGGTGCGGTGATGTTTCGGGTGGGCGGGGTGGTGTGCGCGTTGAACGTCGATGCTGCTGCGGTCTCATTGCCTTCGGGGGACGTGCTGTTGGCGAGTGGTCCGTTGGTTGGAGGGCGGCTGCCGGCCGATACGGCGGCGTGGGTGGGTGTCGGGGATTCGAGTGGGTAATGGGCGGAGCGCGGTCTACACCAATCGCAGTAGCTCGCGGCGGTAGTACACCGAGCCGTACCGTGCGTCGATGCGCAGCCATGCGCCGACGGTGCGGACCCGGACGATCTCTCCGGCATCTTGTGTGTCGACGAACCGCATTGCCGTCAGGGCGAACACGCACCGCATCGGGATACCGACGGTGACTCCCGCGCCGCTGACGTGGATGACCTCCTGATCCAGCAGCGACACGGGCGGTCCCGGAGCGCCTTGCTCTTTGGAGGCCTCGGCGCCGCGGCGCCCGAGCTCGAGAACCTCGCCACCGGGCACGTCTTCGACGTGCACGAAGCCGGATTCGGGCGGCAACGCTTTGCGCCAGGTCGAGTCCATCGGGAAACCGGTGTCAACATGTCCGGATGGTTCGGGTGCCGCCAGCCCACGCAACAGCTCGTCGGCGCCTGCGGTGAGGTCTGAGGGGCGCGCGGAGCCGGCGACCACGAGGGCGGCGAGCACATCGAAAGGTGTTGCAGCCCAGGCCACCAGCACGTCCTCGGAGCGCTGCCGCAGCCGGATGACGGCGGCATCGTCGAGCCGACGCGCCCGTTCGACGAATGCGGCGAGGTTGGCGCGGTGGGCAGCGTCAGACAGCCACAGCCCGCGCTCCGGCGTCGAGGTCATCGCGTCCAGCGCTGCAGATATGCTCGCCGCTGATACATGTCGATGTCTGACCACCGCACCGGTAGAGGTGTGGTGAAGCCCGTGGCATTCACGCCGAAGTTCCTGTGCCCGTCCGGGTCATGCTGCGGATCTGCCGCGCAGCCACCGACAGCGTCGCCAGGTCGTGTTCGGCGCTCTCGTAGATCTCTTTCAAGGTGCGACGGGCGCGGCCGATCCGCGAGGTGTTGGTGTGCTCCCATTCCGCGATCTTCTGTTCGCCGCTCTCGTGGGGCTCACCCACGGCCAGCACATCGAAGCACAGCGACCGCAGGGAGCCGTAGATGTCGTCACGAATCGCCAAGCGGGCCAAGGTGTGCCAATGGTCGTTGCGTTCAAGTTGGGACACCGCGGTGAGCAGGTCATCGATGTTGAGATGACCCATCAGCGCGAAATAGGTGTCGGCCACCTCGGCGCTGTCACGTTCGAAGATGTCGGCGATGTCGATGATGTCGAGCAGGCTGTAGCAGTACAGGCCGGCGGCGATCTGTCCCGCGACATCCTCTTCGGCGCCGTGGGAAACGAATTCGGTTGCCCTGTTGGCGACGATCTGGCGGTCCTCGGGGCGCAGCCATTCCGCGATGTGCGGCGCCAGCGCCCTGACCTCCGAGCGGAAACGGTTGATCTCGGCGCCGACCGCCAGCGGCTGCGGCCGGTAGTTGATCAGCCATCGGGACGCCCGGTCGAGCAGCCGACGCAGATCCAGAGTCATGCGGTCGGACAGCATGACCGGGATGTGGCCCTGCTCACCGGCGGTGCGGATGCGCCGCCACAGAGCGCCGATACCGAAGATCGCGTCGGCGGCAACAAAGGTGCGCACCGCGTCGGCGGGACTGACGCCCGTTTCCTCTATCACTCTGTACGCGAAGCTAATACCGCCGCAGTTGACAACATCGTTGACCAACATCGTCGTGACGATCTCGCGGCGCAGCTGGTGTGATCGGATGTCACCGACGAAATTGTCGCGCAGCTTCGACGGGAAGTACGCGGGCAGGCGGGAGGCGAACACCTCCTGATCCGGCAGCTCGCTTGCCAACACCTCGTCTTTGAGCTCGAGTTTGACGTGCGCCATCAGCGTCGCCAGCTCCGGCGACGTCAGCCCGAGGCCCTGGTCCATCCGCCGGCGGATCTCCTTGTCCGACGGCAGCGCCTCCAGCTCGCGGTTCAGGCCACGATGCTGCTCCAAATGCCTGATCTGACGGGCGTGCACGGTGAGCAGGCTCGCTGCGTTGGCGCGGCTGGTGCCCATCAGGTCGTTCTGCTCAGCATTGTCGGTGAGCACCAGCTGCCCAACCTCGTCGGTCATCGACTCAAGGAGCAGGGTGCGGTGCTGTTCTTGGACCTTGCCAGCCGTGATGAGCGCGTCGACGAGAATTTTGATGTTGACCTCGTGGTCGGAGCAGTCGACGCCAGCGGAGTTGTCCAGCGCATCAGTGTTGACGCGGCCGCCGGCGAGGTCATACTCGATCCGGCCGAGGGCGGTCAGCCCGAGGTTACCGCCCTCACCAATCACCTTGGCCTGCACCTGGTTT
>JAFAWC010000626.1 GCA_019242135.1 Mycobacteriaceae bacterium
GGCGGGCCTTCATGCACGCACATCATCAGCTCGTCGTGCACCTGAACCGCGGCCTGCAGGAATCGGGCCTGTCCGGGGCCGACTACGAGATCCTGGCGGTGCTCTCGAGTCACGACGGGGACCGCATGCCCGCCCGCGACCTGTGCAGCACACTGGGCTGGGAGAAGAGCCGCGTTTCCCACCAGGTGCGGCGCATGCAGCAGGACGGGCTGATCTGCCGCGAGCCCAACCCCGACGACGCCCGCAGCACCATGGTCTGCCTGCTGCCGGCTGGCCGCGCCGCCATCGAGAAGGCGGCGCCCGGGCACGTGGAGGACGTCCGCCGGAACTTCATCGACCTGCTCACCCCGGCTGAGCTCGACATGCTCGCCGCCCTCAACGAACGAGTCCTGCGCCACCTGGTCAAAGACCACGACTCCTCGGCCGAAGACGAGCCGTCATAATCTTCATCAGCCGCGAGCATTTCCGCCCCCGGATACCGGGTCTTCGGAAGGATCGCCCCGAAGAGCCAGGCAGATGCCACCTCGATCGGGCCGGTGTGCACCCGACCAGCAGGAAGACCGCCAGACCAATTGCCGCCAACGGGGATAGACGGCGCCACCAAGTAACTTTGATTTTTGATGGCTCAGAAACCCGATCCCGAGACGCTAAAGACGCTAAACGGCAACATCACCGACGAGTTTCGCGCCAACGCCGGCAAGGTAGGGGGGCGATTCGAAGGCCATGAGCTGGTGCTACTCACTACGACGGGCGCGAAGTCCGGCGAGCCGCGGGTCGCGCCGCTGGTGGTGTTTCGCATCGACGGCAAGCTGCTGATCGTCGCCGGTTACGGCGGGGCCGACGTCAACCCGGCGTGGGTGCACAACCTGCGGGCCAACCCGCGGGCGCACGTTGAGGTCGCCACCGACTCGTTCAACGTCGTCGCGCGCGAGCTCGACCCGTCCGAACGTGAAGCGGTCATTCCCCGAATCAACGCGACCACGCCTGCGTTCGCGTACGCGAACTACCAGTCAAAAACCACGCGTACCATACCGATCTTCGAGCTGCAGGATGCCGAGTCATGACTGGCGCCACCGCTGCTGGGTGCTGTGGTTTCGTGCGACGTCGAGGAACCCTGGCAAACGGAAATCAGGATGATTAGCTTTGCGAATGTTCCCGAATCCGTTCACACTGCCCATGAAGATGGCCCCCGGAGAGTTCTCCGAGGGCCATTTGGCCTGGTCAGGCCTACTTTTTAGTAGCGGGGACAGGATTCGAACCTGCGACCTCTGGGTTATGAGCCCAGCGAGCTACCGAGCTGCTCCACCCCGCGTCGGTAAACGCAAGGTTACCGAAGCCGCGGGCACAGGCCAAATCACCGCCCAGATCACCGGCGAATTCACCGCCCGGGCCCGAGCCTGCGCGCCCCTATTTCGTGTTGTTGTACTTCGTCATCGCATCATCGAGGCGCTGCAGCGCGGTGCCGTAGTCGGAGAAGTTCCCACCGCGCTGGGCCTGACGCAAGGCATCCAGCGCTGACTGCACCTCCTGCAGGGCAGCCGCCTTGGACGCGGACAGCTGCACGGGTGTACCCGCGGGTACGGCGTCGGGCGCCGGGGTGGCGGCGGCCGGCACCGGCGTCGGGGTGCCGTCCGGCGGGATGACGGCGGGCACCGGTGTCGACGGCGCGGGCGCCGACTGCGGCGAGGTGCCTTCCGGTGCCGGCGCCGGACCTGTCGCCGTCGCGCCCGCGCCGGGCCCGAAGAGCTGATCGAGGGCGTCGCGCACCGTCGGCCCGAAACTGACCCGGTCGTTGTACATCATCGCCACCCGGATGAGCCTGGGGTAGGAGGACGCCACGTCGCTGGTGCCCGGAGACGCATAGACGGGTTCGACGTAGAGCAGTCCGGCCTGCCCGAGCGGCAGTGTGAGCAGGTTTCCCCACCGTATTCGGTTCTGGTTGTCCCGTCCGATGACGCCCAAGTACTGCGACACGGCGGTGTCGGTGGTGATCGCGTTGTTCGCCAGCTTGGGTCCGTTGACCTGACCCGGGATCGTCAGCACCGTGATCTTGCCGTAGGTTCCGGGATCCGAGCTCGCGCTGATATAGGCCGCCAGGAAGTCGCGCTTGAACCGGTTCATTGCGCTGGTGAGCTGAAAAGCCGCCGAACTATCGTTGCGGGCAAGGTCTTTGGCGACGATGTAGTACGGCGGCTGATAGCTGCTCGCGGTCGGGTTGGGATCAAGCGGAACATCCCAGAAGTCCGACGTGGAGAAGAACGTCACGGGGTCATTGACGTGATATTTGCCCAGCAGCATGCGCTGCACCTTGAAAAGGTCCTCGGGGTAACGCAAATGCGCGGCCAGATCCGCCGAGATCGCGCTCTTGGGCTTCACCGTTCCCGGGAAGACCTTGGTCCATGCTCGCAGCACCGGGTCGCTCTCGTCCTGCGCGTACAGCGTCACGGTGCCGTCATAGGCGTCGACGGTGGCCTTCACCGAGTTCCGGATGTAGGACACCTGCTTGTCGGGCGCGAGCCGGTTCACTGCGACCTCGTTGGAGTCGGCGGTCGCCGACGACAGCGACGTGAGCTGCGAGTACGGGTAGTTGTCCAATGTCGTGTAGCCGTCGACGATCCACACCAGTCGCTTGTTGACGATCGCGGGATACACCGTGCTGTCGGTGGTCAGCCACGGTGCCACCGCCTGGACCCGTTCGGCGGGATCGCGATTAAAAAGGATTTTGCTGTTGTCGCCGATGACGTTGGAGAACAAGAAGTTCCGCTCTGCGAATTTGGCGGCGAACACGGTGCGCGCGAACCAGTTGCCGATCGGGACACCACCGGTACCGGCGTATGTGTAGTTTTTGGTCTCGGTATTGGTTTCGTAGTCGTACTCGCGGTCCGGGCCCGTCTTGCCGACGATCGCGTAATCAGCCGCGGCACTGGCGATGACGGGTCCGAAATAGATCCGCGGCTGATCCAGTGGCGCAGGTCCGTCCGAGTGCACCGTCCCGTTGGCGCCGACGACGTTGACGAGAAACTCGGGATAACCGCCGTTCTGGTTGGGATCGTTGGCGATCCCGCGCACGGTGTTGGCGGGGGAGGCGATGAACCCGTTGCCGTGCGTGTAGACGGAGTGGCGGTTGATCCAGTCGCGCTGGTTGTCGATCAAGCGGTCCGGGTTGAGTTCGCGCGCCGCGACGACGTAGTCGCGCAGATTTCCGTCGGGACCCTGATACCTGTCAATGGACAACTGGTCAGGGAAGGTGTAGAAGTTCTTGCCCTGCTGGAACTGCGTGAACGCCGGACTGATGATGGTGGGGTCCAGCACCCTGATGTTGGACGTAGTGGCCCGGTCGGCCGCCACCTGCTCCGCGGTCGCCGTCGTGTTGCCGCTGTAGTCGCGGTAGGTCACCACATCCGGGGTCAATCCGTAGGCCTGTTTGGTCGCGGCGATACTGCGACTGATGTAGTCCTTTTCCTTCTGCGCGGCATTGGGCTTGACACTGATCTGCTCGACGATCAACGGCCAGCCGGCACCCACGATCAGCGACGACAGCAGCAGCAGAACCAGCCCGATGGCTGGAATACGCAGGTCTCGCAACACGATCGCCGAGAACACCGCCACCGCGCAGATGACCGCGATGGCGAGCAAGATCATTTTCGCGGGCAACACCGCGTTGATGTCGGTGTAGCCGGCACCGGTGAACGGTTTGCCACCGCGGGTGTGTGACAGCAGCTCGTATCGATCCAGCCAATAGGCAACGGCCTTGAGCAGCACCAGTACACCCACCGCGGTGACCAACTGAATACGCGCCGAGCGGCTGAGCGCACCGGCACGACCCGACA
>JAFAWC010000655.1 GCA_019242135.1 Mycobacteriaceae bacterium
ACGGCTGTACCGCACGCCGTCCCGACCTGACGTGATCTCGGCGCTCGACCACAGCGCGTTGTTGCCCGCGATCGTGTTCGTGTTCTCCCGCGCCGGCTGCGACGCCGCGGTGCGCCAGTGCCTGCGGTCGTCACTTCGTATGACAGAAGGCGACGAACGTGACCGAATCGCCGAGGTGATCGACCGGCGCACCGCGGACCTGTCGGATAGCGACCTCGTCGTGCTCGGCTACCACGAGTGGCGTGACGCACTGCTGCGGGGGATCGCGGCGCATCACGCCGGGCTGCTGCCGATCTTCCGGCACACGGTGGAAGAGCTGTTCACCGCCGGCCTGATCAAGGTGGTCTTCGCGACCGAGACGCTGGCCCTCGGCATCAACATGCCGGCCCGCACCGTGGTGCTGGAGCGCCTGGTGAAGTTCAACGGCGAACAACACCTTCCGCTGACCGCCGGCGAGTACACGCAGCTGACCGGGCGCGCGGGCCGGCGCGGCATCGACATCGAGGGTCACGCGGTCGTGCTCTGGCAGCCCGACGTCGATCCCGCCGAGGTGGCGGGCCTGGCCTCCACCCGGACGTTCCCGCTGCGCAGCTCCTTCGTGCCGTCCTACAACATGACGATCAACCTGGTCCAGCAGATGGGCCCGCAGCAGGCCCATCGGCTGCTGGAGCGCTCGTTTGCGCAGTATCAGGCCGACCGGTCGGTGGTCGGGCTCGTTCGCGCGATCGGCCGCAGCGAGCAGCTGATGGAAAAGCTCGCAGCCGAACTCGGTGACGGCGGCGATGAGCGCTCGCTGATCGACTATGCGCGGCTTCGTGCCAAGCTGTCCGAACGGGAACGGGCACAGGCGCGCTCGTCGCGGCTGCAGCGTCGCCAGGCCGCCAATGACGCGCTGTCGTCGCTTCGCCGCGGCGACATCATCTCGATCACCCACGGCAGGCGGGGCGGGCTGGCCGTCGTGCTGGAACCCGATCGTGATCCGGCAGATCCCCGGCCGCTTGTTCTTACTGAAAACCGCTGGGCCGGAAGGATTTCTGCAGCGGACTACTCGGGAGCGCCGGTGCCGCTGGGCTCGATGCCGTTACCGAAGCGGGTCGAGCACCGCCAGCCACGGGTACGCCGCGATGTGGCGTCGGCACTGCGGTCGGCAACGGTCGGGCTGACAATCCCCAGCCGCAAAGGCACCCAGGCGGACGTGGATCCGCAGCTGGCGACGCTGCGAAACGAGCTGCGACACCATCCGGCGCACCGGATCGCCGACAGGGAAGCCAAAGTCCGCATAGCGCAGCGGTATCTGCGATTGGAAGACGAAATCGAGCAGCTGCGCCGCAAGGTTGCGGCCGCGACGAACTCGCTGGCGCGCACCTTCGATCGGATCGTCGGGTTGCTCACCGAACGGCGGTTCATCGACGAAGGGTCCGACGGCGAGCTTTCCGGCACCGACGATGGTCGCCTACTGGCCCGAATCTATTCCGAAAGCGACCTGTTGGTGGCTGAGTGCCTTCGAAGCGGGATCTGGCGCGGTCTGGGCCCGGCCGAGCTGGCAGGCGTCGTTTCGGCCGTGGTGTACGAGTCGCGCGGTGCGGACGGGCCTGCGCCGCACGCCCTCCAGATCCCGACCGCGCGGCTGCGGCGCGCGTTGGCCGAGACCCGGCGGACCTCGACTGCGCTGCGCGCCGACGAGCAGAGGCACCGCCTCAGCCTGAGTCGCGAGCCCGAGGAGGGGTTCGTCAGCGCGGTGTATCACTGGGTCATCACCGGTGACCTCGCCACGGCGCTGGAGGCCTCCGACGTCACGGGAACCGGAACACCGCTGTCCGCGGGCGACTTCGTCCGCTGGTGCCGCCAGGTGGTCGACCTGCTGGATCAGATTCGCAAGGCCGCCACCGATGAGGGGTTGCGGCAGTCGGCGAAACGCGCCGTCGACGACATTCGCCGCGGCGTCGTCGCAGTTGATGGCGGGTAGGGTGGGGAAACGCTACGGTGGCGTCGATTGCGCAACGAGTAGGAGAGCACAGGCACGATGAGTGGACCTCACGAGCAGGATCCCAATCAGCAATGGTCACCGAGCCAGCCCGAACAGCAACCGCCCGGCTCGGAGGAACACACCGAACAGGCAGCCTTCCATGAGCCGGCCTATGCGCCCACTCAGTACGGAGCGCCTCAGTCGTATCCCGGCGCGCCGCAGTATCCGCAGCCCGGCCAGGAGTCGGGCCAGCCGTCGGGCCAGCAGCCCACGCAGTACGGGCCGACGGAGCAGGTCGCGCACCAGCCCACCCAGTTCGGCCAGCCTGGCCAATACCAGCCGCCCCAGTACGGACAGCAGTATCCGCCGACCGACGCCTACGGTCAGCCGTCGCCGTACGGCCCGCCGGGCGCCCAGTACGGCGAAGCCCCGTCGGCCTTCGGCCAGCCCGAGGCCAAGAAGGGCTCGAGAAAGTCGCTGGCGATCCTGCTGAGCATCGCAGGTGTTCTCGCGGTGATCGTCGTGGCTGTCGTCCTGGTACTGGGCTTTTGGAAGCCGGGATTTTTCGTCACGACCAAACTCGACGTGAACAAGGCTCAGCAGGGCGTGCAGCAGATCCTGACCGACCAGACCAACGGGTACGGCGTCAAGAAGGCCGACGACGTCAAGTGCAACAACGGCCAGAATCCGACCGTGCGCAAGGGCGACACGTTTACCTGCGATGTCAGCATCGACGGCCAGCACAAACAGGTGACCGTGACGTTCCAGGACAACAACGGCACCTACGAGGTCGGCCGCCCTAAGTAGCCGCCGGCAGCGCGTCCATTGCCTTCTGCAGCCGGCCGATAGACGAGCCGACGCCGTACCGCTCGGCCAGCTTGGCCACCCGTTTGGGGTCGGCCGCGGCGAGCGGAAGGATGTCCGAGTCGGTTGACAGCGTCACCGCGGCGTCGGTGGCCACCTGCACGACGGGAAACGCCGCCTGCAGGTAGTCGTGGGCGTCGAGCAGCTTCTTTCGGTACGACTTGGACAGCTTTGACGTCGGATCGTCGGCCGCCTGCAAAATGCGCTGCAGGGAGCCGTATTGAGCCAGCAGCGTCGTCGCGGTCTTCTCGCCGATGCCCGGGACGCCGGGCAGCCCGTCGGACGGGTCGCCGCGCATCAGTGCGAGTTCGGCGTACGCGGCTCCCGCGCGGTGCGCCGGCACGCCGTAGCGTTCGGCGACCTCGGCCGGTCCGAACATCGTGGCATTGGACAGACCGCGGCCGAGATACAACACCTTGACTGAAACGGGGTCGTCGGCGACCACTTGCAACAGGTCGCGGTCTCCGCTGACAACGACCACGGGGTCTCGGCGTTCGCGCGCCGCCAGCGTGCCGAGCACGTCGTCGGCCTCGTAACCGGGCGCGCCTGCGATCGCAATGCCGAACGCGTCGAGAATCTCCAGGATCCAGCCGACCTGCGGGGTCAGCTCATCGGGTACCTCTTCGATGTCGGGCTCGTCGTCGGGGTGCGGCTCGGCGACGCGGTGCGCCTTGTATGACGGAACGCGGTCGACACGCCACTGGGGGCGCCAGTCCCAGTCGTCGCACACGACCAGCCGCCGGGGGCGCTCACGGACGATTAGCGCCGCCACCGCGTCGAGGAACCCGCGCACCGCGTTGACCGGTCGGCCGTCGGGCGAGGTGATCGACGACGGCACGCCGAAGAATGCACGGAACCACATGCTGGCACCGTCGAGAAGCAGCAGCGGAGCGGGCATGTCGTCATCCTGCCAGCAGCCTTGCGGCGTTAGCGTTAATGCCGTGACCACGTCTGTTGGCGCTCCCTGTGCAGGATTCAGCTGCGACGTCTACGCTCGCCGATTGCACGAGGCCACCACGGCCACCGCGGCGGCGGGGCTGGCCGGTCTCATCATCACCCCCGGCTACGACCTGCGGTATCTGGTGGGGTCGCGGGCGCAGACATTCGAGCGGCTCACGGCGTTGGTGCTGCCCGTCGGTCGAGCACCGACGGTGGTGGTGCCGCGCCTGGAGCTCGCGTCGTTGAAGGAATCCGCGATCGCCGAACTGGGTTTGGCGGTACGGGCGTGGGCCGACGGGGAGGATCCCTACAAGCTGGTGCTCGATGCGTTCGGCCGAACGCCCGCGGCGACGGCGGTGACGGATTCCATGCCGGCGCTGCACCTGCTGCCGCTCGCCACTCTGCTCGGGGTCACACCGGTGCTCGCGACCCCGGTCATGCGAAAGCTGCGGATGATCAAGGACAACAGTGAGATTGACGCATTGCGCAAGGCTGGGGCCGCAATCGATCGGGTGCATGCGCGGGTGCCGGACTTTCTGATGCCCGGCCGCACGGAGGCTGATGTCGCGGCCGACATCGCCGAGGCGATAGTGGCCGAGGGGCATTCCAGCGTGGCGTTCGTGATCGTCGGCTCCGGTCCGCACGGTGCCGACCCGCACCACGAGTGCTCCGACCGGGTCTTGGCGGCAGGCGACATCGTGGTCGTCGACATCGGGGGCGCCTACGAACCGGGCTACCACTCGGATTGCACGCGGACCTACAGCCTCGGTGCGCCCGACCCGAAAATTGCACAGCAGTACA
>JAFAWC010000115.1 GCA_019242135.1 Mycobacteriaceae bacterium
GGTGCGGTTCGCGACGCGTTCACCCGGTCTTTTATCAACGGTCTCACCGAGGGCGTCGACTCCGTGTGCGCCGACGCCGTGTCGGCGATAACGGCGGACGAAGACTTCGACGTCATGTCGCAGGTCGCGCTGCCGCTGCCGATCGCCGTGATCGGCGCATGGCTGGGACTGGATGCCGATCCTTGTGCCTCGTTACGCGAGCACTCCCCCGCGATCATCCGTGTTCTGGGTGGTTTCGCCGACGAAAGGGAGTTGGAGACCGGCCTGGCGGCCGCCGCAGCGTTGATCGCCGATTTCCTGCCCGCCGCCGCCGACCGACGCAACCACCCCGGGGATGACCTGCTCAGCTTCATCGCGTCGAACCCCGACCTGACCCTCGACGAAGTTGTTGTCACAGCAATCCTCATCGCCGTGGCAGGACACGAGACCACCGCTAACCTGCTGGGCGCCGGCCTCATCCGGTTGCTCACCCCCGGGCCCGACGGCACGCGCCTGGCTGATCGGATCGATCCCACCGATTCCGCGGTGATCACCGAGCTGCTGCGCCTGGACTCCCCCGTCCAGGCGACCGTACGGACCGCCACCGCCGACCACACGGTCGCCGGCGCCGAGATAGCGTCCGGTCAAAGCGTTTTGGTGTGTGTCGCCGCCGCTAACCGCGACCCAGACGTCTACACCTGTCCCGACGAATTTCAGCCCGGCAGGCCCGGCCCGGGACCACTGACATTCGGGCACGGCGCACATTACTGCCTGGGCGCCGCGCTGGCGCGCTTAGAAACCACCGGTGCGCTGCGCGCCATCCTGCCACGACGACCAGTGCTCACTGGTTCGCCGGCCTGGCGTGACACCCCCGCGATCCGCGGCCCACTGACCGTCCCAGCCCGATTCACCGTCTAGGAAAAGCCGATGCCGCACCACGACAGATCAATACCCAACGGGCGCCGCGAATTATGAACTACCGCATGGTGCGATCGCCTGACGTCGGCACTGACGACCGATGTGTGGCTAGTTCTGGAGGTATCGACCGGGTCCCCACCACAGATAGGCGCCGCGCGGCGTCGGGATTGGCGCCACCGCAGCCCGGTGGTGTCGACCGTGACGGGTGTCTGACGATCGGACGATCGACGGCCCGAAGTGATACGGGAACTGCGAGCCCCGCACACCGGCAGCTAATTCGGTTGCGAATGCGCGGATTAACGCACAACATCGTGGCGGCGTTCCGGCGTAGCGGGAACTCCGGTCGACCCCGACCACGCTCCTATCCGACACGGCGCGAGGAGTTCCTCGAGGACGCCGCGATGGCCCGCGAAATGCGGCGACTGTGAACGACAAATCCAACGTCCCTCCACTTTCGCGACGGTATCCACACCGCCGTACAACGGCCGTGTGTCAGTCCGAATCCGCATATGGCGTAGTCCGAAGAGCTTTGGCCGAACGAGTGCGGAATTTTCACCAAACTAGCCGCGTTGGCGATACGGCATTCACGCTTCACCAAAAATGAACGCGCTCGACATGGTCCGTGACGAACGCCAGGACCTGGCGAACATGCTCTCGAAACTTGCGCCTGATCAATGGGGTCACGGGACGCTATGCAACCGCTGGCGGGTTCGAGACGTCGCCGCGCACGTCATCAGCTATGACGACCTCACTTTTCCCCAAATTCTGAAGCGGCGCATCCTTGATGCCCGCGGCAGCATGAACCGGTTCAACGCGATCGGCATCAATAATTACGCTCATCTCACAACGGCCGAACTAGTCGAGCTCATCTACCGTCGAGCATATCCGCGCGGATACATGGCAGCATTCGGCGGCACCATCGGGCTTCTCGATGCGATGATCCACCAGCAAGACATCCGCCGACCGCTGGACATTCGCCGCACGGTTCCAGCTGAGCGCCTGTATACCGCTTTGCAGCGTTCGCTCTACGTCCCAATCTTGCAGACCGCGTGGCGAAGCCGGGGACTCCAGCTGATCGCCACCGACGCGAACTGGACCCACGGAAGCGGACCCGTAGTACACGCGCCTGGTGAGGCGCTGCTGATGAGCTTGGCCGGCCGCAGTGCGGCATTTCAGGAGCTTGGCGGACCGGGAGCGTCCATACTGCTTCGCCGTCTACGACGACATCATCGCAGCGAGCCTCAAGGCAACGCAGATTGCCAACCCGACCGACCAGGTTAAGAGAGATGACCGTGATAGGGGACACTGCTGCTGTGGCTACGGGGACGAAGCTTCAATATCGGCTAGAGAAATTCATCTTCAACCCATTGTTTCGATCAGCGCTGAAGCTCGGGATTGCGCCCCGAGCGTTCGCTCTGTTGGAGACGACAGGTAAACGCACCGGAAGGCTGCGGCTGACACCGGTCGGCAACGGACTGGACGGTGACGTGTTCTGGCTGGTATCCGAGCACGGCCGTGATGGTGCCTACGTGAAGAATCTGCTTGCAAATCCACACGTACGAGTAAAGGTCGGCCGGAGGTGGTATACCGGCGCGGCCGTGGTCGTAGACAACGACGATGCTTATAAGCGGCGCCGGCACATCGACGAGGCGAACGGACTGATCGGTCGAGCTGATGGAATCATCTTCCGCGCCTCGGCGAGCACTCCTGTCACCATCCGGATCGCCCTAGACCCTCGGCGCGCATAATGCTTCGTGAACATAATGGAATTAGGAAGTCCAGGGCAGTCGCCG
>JAFAWC010000128.1 GCA_019242135.1 Mycobacteriaceae bacterium
GGTACCGATCCTCGACCCCCTGCTGAAGAAGCTGGGCGCCGACAAGATCAAACTCCGTGCCTCGCTGTGCGCGTCGCAGCTCGTCGGTCTCGGCGTCATGCGTTACGCCGTGCGTTCGGAGCCTCTGCACTCCGTCGACGTCGACACGCTGGTCGATGCGGTGGCGCCCACCCTGCAGCGGTATCTGACCGGCGACCTGTCCTGACCGCCCACGTCATCTGAACTTCGCCACATTGGCCCGTCGACTTCAGCACCCGATGCTACGGTTCTTGACCTGATGAGCGCTGCCGGTAGGTCGTGGTTGTGTCTGATTTGAACCGACGGCGTTTCATGGCCGGTCTCGCCGCCGCGATCGTCGGTGGGATCGGGGCGGCGCGCTATGAGCTGGGCAGCACCCCCCCGGTCGGTACGGCCGGTGCCGCCGGTCCGGCAGGACCGGTGCTGGCTGCAGCGGTCAGCCCCCCGGCGACGCCGGCCCGGGCGTTGTTGCCGCCCCCGCCACCAAGTGCCCGCGTCGCGCTGCCGGGCAACGGGCTTCTCACCGTCCTGCCCGGTGACTCAGACCTGCTCGCGCTGACCGTCGACGACGGTGTCAGCACCGATGTGGTGCGGCTCTACACGCAGTTCGCCAAGGACACCGGCGTACGGATGACGTATTTCGTCAACGGCACCTACCGGTCATGGACCGACAACGCAACGCTACTGCGGCCCCTCGTGGAGTCCGGGCAGATCCAACTCGGCAACCACACCTTTTCGCATCCGGACCTGACGACCGTGTCGCACTCTCGAATGGCCGACGAGATCACCCGCAACGACAGGTTTTTGAAGTCGACCTACGGCGTCGACGGCAGACCATATCTGCGGCCACCGTATGGAAGGCACAACGCCTCGGTCAGGGCGTGTGCGGCAGACCTCGGCTACACCCTCACACTGTGGTCCGGCTCGCTATCCGACTCCACGGTGGTGACCGAGGATTTCATCGTCAAGATGGCGAACCAGTACTTCAGGCCACAACGCATCGTGCTCGGCCATCTCAACCACGCGCCGGTCACCCACGTCTACGACCGGCTCGTCGACCTCATCCGCGACCGCAAGCTTCGCACCGTCACTCTCAACGACGTGTTCCGTTAGGAACTGCGCGGCCGGATGAGCGTGAACCGGTCGACCGCGGTGACATCACCGAACGGGCCAGCAAGGGCGTAGTAGGTGGCGGCGATCGCCGTCGACCCGCCGGAATTGCCCGGGTCGATGTCGAAAACCACGAAGCCGTAGGGGTTGTCGCGGTCACGAAAGGCTGACCACGGTGCGTCTTCTTCGACATAGATCGGGCGCTTGATACCGAGAGCGGGATCGAGGTCACCGACGCCGGTGAGCACACGGCAGCGTGGCGAGTCGAACAGGAGCCGATTGCTCGGCACGGAGGTGCCACCGCCGCCGATCACCAAATGCACGGTGCCCCTGCTCGTGTCGATGACATCGCCGCGAGTGTCCACCGGCAGCGGCGTCAGCGTGTCGGTCGGCGCCGCGCCACGAACGGAATACGAACGCTCGTAATGATGCTCGTGGCCGCAGAGCACCAAATCGACACCGTACCGGTCAAACAACGGAAGCCAGTCCTGGCGGATGGCCAGGTCGGCCCCGTTGCCCTTGGCGGCGGTGGAGATCGCGGTCTGGTGCATGAACACGACGAGCCAGTCGATCCCGCGGTCGGCACGTGCCGCCGCGAGTTCGTGCTCGAGCCAACGCTTTTGGGCACCGCCGGAGTAGCCGCGCACGTAAAAGTTGCCGCCGTCCTGATAACAGATGTCGTCGTTGGACAGGCTGATCACCCGCAGCGAGCCCGCAGTGAACGCGTACCACAGCCCTTTCAGCGCGGGGTCGGCTCCCGAGTCGGGCACCGCGAAGTACGTCTGGTAGGCGGCGAACCCGACCGGGCCGTTGCCCGACTCGTTCTCGTGATTGCCGACCGCGGGCATCCACGGCCGGTACCGCGCCGAGCGGGAGTTGTTCTCGAACCAGTCCGACCAGGTGCGGACCCGGTCATCGGCCAGATTGGCATAGCACAAGTCGCCGTTGACGAGGTTGAACAGCGGCGCCATCCGCTCGACGGCAGCGGTCATATCACCGGCCGCCGGAGAGCCGCGGCTATCGCTGGTATAGGAGGTGCCAACCAGATTATTCAGCGTCGGAGTGGACTGGTCGCCGAAGCTGGTGAAGCGGAACGCGCCACGGCCGCGCGGTGCGGTGCGCACGGTGCCCAGCTGCGGGGCCGCCCCGTCGTGCACGGCGGCGTAGATGTAGTCCGTGTCCGGCGCCAGGTTGGTGATGCGGGCATGGTTCACGCGCACCTCGGTGCGCGAATTCGCGTCACGGTAGGTGCGCGTTTCCGCCTGCACCGTACGTCCGAAGCCGTCGCCGGGCATGCCGAGCATCGCCCGGGGGTTGGTCACGGGGGTGTCGGTGAACCACGACACCACCACCTCGCTGGATGCGTCCGACCCGAACTCCAGATGCAGTCCGGCCACCCGGGGCGCGTCACCGCGGCTGCGCTGCAGCCACGGCTGCGGGCCGCGGCTGCGTGGCTGCAGCAGCTCGGCCCCGCCTACACCGATCCCGGCGCCGACAAGGGCCGACACCGCACCGGTCGTCAACAGGGTCCGGCGGCTGAACCCGGTCGTCGTTTCAGTTAGAGCTTTTTCGCTCCTCACGTGCGCGGGGTCTTCACTGGGCTCTTCCCTCGGCGACATCACTGAGTGATACCGCAGCCGCCCAAACACCGCCAGAGCACCAGGTGAACGCGGGTTTCAGTGCTGTGCATCACGCGATGTGCGCGACCAGGGTCCGGTCCGGGATAATGCCTGGTTATCTTTAGTTCGCCTATCCCTCGGATAGTGGTTTGAGCAGCGGTTATTGTGGTCGACTTGACGATAACGCATAGCACAACGCTGCGAGTATATGTAACGTTCCTCGGCTGAACCGATCCCGGCCGAGCAGCGTGACTGGGTCAAGGCGGTTCGGCGCCGCTTCCACCGCAGCGGCCAAGACCGCCACCTACGCCCAGGCCCTGAGCCGCATCATGCCCGCGGTGGCCCCGCTGTTTGACGCGCTGCGCGAGGCCGTGGGCACCGATCCGGAATGCTCGCGGCTGCGCGATGAGCTCGCCGAGAGGCGCGCGGCCAACATGGCCGTGTTCGCGCCGAATCTGCGCGGTACTGGCCAACTGTGCGACGACCTGTCCGACGACCAGATCGCCGACATCATCTGGACGACCAACGCCCCGGAGTACTACCGCCTGGTGGCCTCGCGGGGCTGGACACCTCAGGCCTACGGCACACTGTTACAAGACATCTGGACGCGACTGCTGCTGCCGCCCTGAGACCTTCAGACAGCATCCCGCGAGAAACTATCGCGTTGTCTCAAAACAAGTGCACCTACGTGGATTGGTGTCGTCGGGAACCATGATCCTGTCGCCGGGCTCCGGTCACCGCCAAGGGGTGCGGACCCGCTGGGACATTGCGGTCAGGCCTCGGCCGGCAACCGGCCCGGTTTGAATCCGTAAACCGCTGAGGTGGGTCCGATGAGGTGGCACACCTTGACGCGCCCGAATCCGCTGTTGCGAAGCAAGTCCGCACACTCGGCCGTGTTGGCTTCACCGGCCACCGGCGACTCCAGCATGATGTTGAGGCTCGCCAGCAGGCTCGTATACTTGTTCCTGCGACCTGGTCCAACCATTGCGTCGCAGACGATCACGGCACCGCCGGGGGGCAAGGCGGCGTAGGCCTTGGCGGCCAATTCGCGTTTTGTCGCCGGGCTCCGACCGTGCAAGATGTGACCGAATACCAGCACATCGGCGCTCGGCAACGGACCCTCGAGGAAGTCGCCGCCGATGAACTTCAGCCGGTCAGCCAGCCCGAACGACGCGACGTACTCGGTGAAAATCGGGCCGACCACAGGGAAGTCGAAACCGGCTCCGTGCAGGTGGGGGTGGGAGAGCGTGACCCGGACCGGCACAGCTCCCTGTGCGCATCCGATGTCTGCGAACGTGCGGAACCGGCGCCACGGGAAGCGGGCCGCGAGAACGGTAGCTTCTCCAGTCGAGCTACCGGTCATCCCGGTCATGAAATTCCTTAACGCAGCCGGATCACGGTACAGAGTGGAGAAGAAGTCGTTGTCTCGTCCTTCCCGGGCCGCCGGCCTGCCCGTCACAAGGAGATCACCCAGCCCCGACCACAGCTCGTAGAGGCGCTTGCTGGACAGCTCCATCAGCCCGCCGACGTAGCCCGGCTTGGTGCGGTCCAAAAACTTCGCGCTGCAAGCCGTGTTGGCGTACCGTCCGGTCTTGTCGCGTCGAAGCACACCGGCCG
>JAFAWC010000153.1 GCA_019242135.1 Mycobacteriaceae bacterium
GGGGTAGCCTGGCTCCGTGTCCTGCTCGGTCCCGTCTTGGCCCAGAAGGTTCCCGGTCTCTCCTCCGATGCCCGTCCAGCTCGCTATCGAATGGTTCGGGCAACCGCTCGCATAGCTGGTCGGCTCGTAGAAGGCGGACTCCGACGACGTGAAGTGATTCCGTGAGCCGTTCACGTGCCAGCCCGCATAAATATAAACGGACGCGGGATCGTGCTTGATCCGGGACTCGACGATGTAACTCGTCGGCGATTCAAAGTGCGCGTTCCCCACGGACGCCTGCCACTCTTCCATCGCCGGTAAGCTCGACGTGGGGCGGGCTGGCAGACCGTATTCCGCGAGCTGGGCGTCGGTCGCAGTCGACGGGTCGAAGCCGGACGGGAGGGCATACTCATGGAACACACCGCCGGGCACGTTGTAGTCCGAGCGTGAGCCCCCTCCGGGGAGCGGGACTACATCGGTACGAGAGGTTGTGGCCACACCGCATCGCGCGAGCGCGGCCGCCGTGTAGGCGTACGGGTTGTAACTCGACCCGCACGGGGGCGCGGTGGTTAACAGGTCTTGAGCGCCAGCGCTTGCTGCCCCCCACGCTGACACCGCCGAAGCCAACGCAACGATCCGCCACACAGTCGAGATCCAACGTCCCGTACTGTTCCTCCCAAGATTGAGGGTGCGCATTCAGAAGGCTCGCCAGCCACGTCGTGGTCAGACCCACGAAGCAGAGAGACCGATACCCCAAGGACCTTCTCAGATGACTACAGGTCACCGGATGGTTACATGGTCTTGGCTGGCTGATAACGACTGCGTCGAAGCAGTCGGTGGCGCTCGCCGCCGTTCGGCGGCGATGACCGAACCAGCGCGTCCGACCGTCAACTGCACATTCGTCCGGCGTCTCCCGGCACGGTGGTCAATGGCGAGGCACTCGAGAACGCGTGCAAGGGACACGTGACTACCTATCTCTCTAGGTTTCGGGACAGTTGCGGTGTGATGCACAAACGCGATGTCGATGCCCGCCGCGATCGCGCCCGCCGTGACTGTCAAGGGGCGAGGCACCTGCCAGCGTGCCGGCACCTCCGTAGAACTGCACCTCGGCACGAACGACGCCGCCGAGCTAGAAGTTCCCGTTGAGCACCACCGCCGCCGGTGGCCGCCTGGACATGGCCGGAGATGGTCGCCCCGGTTGCGAGCACCGCGTTGACGCTCGACGTCGTCTGGCCGCTCGTGATCAGGACCGGTTGTGCCGACGCGGTGTTGGGCTTGTCGGGGTAATGCTGGTAGACGTAGTTCTGGCCGCTCGTCGGCCGGAACAGGACCTGGTAGTGGCCGGCCGGCAGGTTGCCGATCGAATAGGTTCCGTCGCCGGCTGTCTGGCCGCCGTAGAACGACTGGGTGTCGAGGTCCTCGAGGTCGACCCGCACGTTCGAGAGGGCGGTGCCCGACGCGTTGGTCACCAACCCGCTGATGCCCCCGGGGGCGTCGGCCGATGCCAGCTGCGGCGCGAGCGCGACCAGCCCGAGCGCGCCAACCAGCGCGACGAGCAGCCGCAGCGCGCGCAGGCGCCTGGCGGCAGATGAGCTTTGCATGACTTCTTCTCCTTCGCTGATTTCTGTGGCCGTTTCCGACCCCGCCGCGCTAGATCGCGGACGGGCAGCGAGGATCTTGATCGGCGCGTGCGCCCTCGCCATCGGGCAACCGACCATTTCTTTGGGGTGCTCTTTAGGGGTCGCGGCGGCCCGTTTAGGCCGGCGCCGGCAGGCGTTTACGCCCTGGTCTTCTCGCCCAGCTCGAGCACGGCCAGGAACGCCTCCTGCGGCACCTCGATCCGACCGACCTGCTTCATCCGCTGCTTACCGCGCTTCTGCTGCTCGAGCAGCTTGCGCTTGCGCGTGATGTCGCCGCCGTAGCACTTCGCGGTGACGTCCTTGCGGTAGGCCTTGATCGTCTCGCGGGCCACGATCCGCGAGCCGATCGCGGCCTGGATCGGCACGTCGTACTGCTGGCGCGGAATCGTCTGGCGAAGCTTCTCGGCCAGCATGCGGCCCGCGTCGTAGGCCTTGCTCTTGTGCACGAGCATCGACAGCGCGTCGACCTCGTCACCGGCGAGCAGGATGTCGAGCTTGACCAGGTCGGACTCGCGCAGCCCGATCAGCTCATAGTCGAGCGAGGCGTAGCCGCGCGTGCGCGACTTGAGCTGGTCGAAGAAGTCGAGCACGATCTCGGCCAGTGGC
>JAFAWC010000312.1 GCA_019242135.1 Mycobacteriaceae bacterium
AAGCGACACCGGTGGCGGGCTGGTCATTGGTGGTGGCGTCGGCAGTCACGGTTGGTTGTCCTCCTGACGTCGGGAGATCTTTTCCTGCTCGCGTCCGGTCGATTATTTGCCCGATCGCGTGCTGGCAGCAGGTGTTTTGAGGTCGCACCGAGTGGTAACCCGGTTTATATGATGCTCAACAAACTCGCAGTGACGACGATGTTGGCGGCTGGCGCGGCTGTGACCGCCGTGATTGCGGCACCGCTGGCATATGCGGATCCACCGCCCCCCGGGTGCCCTGACGTCGGCTGTGCGCCGGGCGACGCCAGCGTCAGTGTTCCGGGCGCTAACGCGATCGCGGGGCCGGACAACGCCAGCGTCAACCTGCCGGACTCGAACGCGAACGCCGGACCGGACAACGCGAACGTGAACATTCCCGGGGCGAATGCGAACGCCGGACCCGACAACACCAGCGTGAACATTCCGGGGGCGAACGCCAACGCCGGACCCGACAACGCCAATGCCAGCGTTCCGGGCGCCAACGCCAACGCCGGGCCCGGCTACTTCAACGGCTGCATCAACGGCTTCTGCTGGGGCTGATCCCCGCAGTTAGCCTCGATCCTGCGTCTAATTCCGTGACAGCAGGATCCGCCGGGCGTGCGGCCACAGTGGCATGCCCGCGAAGGCGGTGCCACCGAGGGCGATGATGCCGATCGCCGCGTCGACGCTTTCCCGCCCGTCGTGTGACCAGTAGACGTCCTTGAGGTTGAGCAACAGCGCCAGCTCGTCGACCACCAGCGCGTTGGCGGTGCCGTACGCGATGGCCACCGCGGGATGGTGCCTGCGCTTGTCCGAGCCGCGAAGCCCGAGCGCACCAATGGCCGAGAGCAAAGCGATGCCGATGTTGTAGTGGTGGAAGTGCCGGCCGCCGATGCTGATGCCGCCACCCTTGGGCCCGTGCCCGCGGTGGATCCAGTGCGTCAGCAGCCGCAGACCGGTGAACATCGCGGTAAACGATGCCCAGGACAGCAGCGCGGCCCGTTCGGCCGGATCGAGGCGGCGCCCGAACTCGTGTCGCAGCCGCGCCCAACGGGACTGCGGAACAGACTGATTCGTGTCGGTGGTCATGGTGATCTCAGCTCCTTCTCGCAACGGGTAATCACAAGCCTAAGGTCTGTCGTCGGCCGGCTGAGTAGGGTGCAACATGTGCGTGCGACGCCGCATCTGACGATCGACCTGAGTAGGGTGCGCGAGAACTTCCACGCACTGCGCGCCGCCCTGCCCTCGGCGGAGGTCCGGTACGCGGTGAAGGCGAATCCGGCCGAGCCGATCCTGCGTCTGCTGGCCGGCGAGGGCGCCGCGTTCGATGTCGCCTCGGTCGGCGAGATCGACGGGTGCACGGCGTGCGGCATCGAGGGCCGCAGCCTGACGTTCGGGAACCCGATCAAGAAGGCACCCGACGTGGCCTACGCATACTCGTGCGGGGTACGGCGGTTTGTGGCCGACACCGAGGACGGCGTGAAGACAATCGCCGAGCACGCCCCCGGGTCGGGCGTGGAATGCCGAGTCGCGTTGCCGTTCCCGCGGTCGGTGACGCCGTTCGGGGACAAGTTCGGTTGCGCGCCCGCCGATGCCGCTGGCGTACTGGGCCGCGCGCGAACGCTCGGGCTGCTGCCTGAGGGCCTGTCGTTTCACGTCGGCTCGCAACAACACGACCCGGGCGCGTGGGAACTCGGTATTCGGTGCGCCGCGCAGGTCTTCGATGCCATCGGCTTTCTCACCACCCTCAACATGGGAGGCGGGTTCCCCGTCGAATACGTGACCGGGGCGCCGGGCATCGAGGTCATCGCCGAGGTGATCGGGTCGGCACTGCGGCGCTACTTCGGTTCCAGCCCACCGCAGCTGGTGATCGAGCCGGGACGGGCGATCGTCGCTTCCGCAGGCACTCTGCGCAGTGAGGTGGTGTCGGTGCGGTCCGGAACCGATGGGCGCCGCTGGGTGTATCTCGACGTCGGCCGCTACGGCGGTCTGGCGGAGACCGAGAACGAATACATCCGCTACCGGCTGCGCACGGTTCGCGACGCCGACCCGCTCGAGGACGCCGTCGTCGCGGGCCCCACCTGCGATGGGGACGACGTGCTGTATCGGCGATATCCGCTGCCGATCACCCTGCGCGCCGGCGACACTGTCGAGATCGCGACCGCCGGCGCGTACACGGCGAGCTATGCGGCGAGGTGTTTCAACGGATTCCCGCCACTGGAAACATATTTCGTGGATGTGTCGAATGCCGTCGGCGCCCGGTAACCAATTCGCGGGTTGTCACGTGCTGGCCGAGTTCAGCGGTGTCGATCCTGCACTCGCCGACGACCCGACTCGTCTTCGCGATCTGCTGTGCAGCGCGCTCGAGCGCGCCGGAGCGACGGTGTGCGACGTCGTCGACAAGCGGTTCGCCCCACACGGGGTGACCGTGCTTGCGTTGCTCGAGGAATCGCACGCCTCGATTCACAGCTATCCCGAGCGTGGCGCGATGTTCGTCGACGTGTTCACCTGTGGTGAGCGAGCGGACGCCGAACGGGCCGTCGGGTTGCTGCGCGAGCGGCTCGCAGCATCTTATGCGTTCACCCGCACGGTGTTTCGCGGTGCGCGTACAGAGATCGTCGAGCCGATCGCGCCCGGGCTCACGCGAAGTTGGCGGCTGCTGAGTGTGCTGTGCGACGTACACACCGATTTCCAGCATCTGGTGATCGGTCGAACAGAGCAGGGCGTCGGGTTGTTCAGCGACGGCGAGCGCCAGAGCACGCAGCTCAGCCAGTTGGTCTATCACGAGGCGCTGGTCGTGCCTGCGCTGCTGCTAGCAGACCGGATCGAGCGGGTGCTCGTCATCGGCTCCGGCGAAGGGGTCGTCAGCCAGCTGGCGGTGGCAGCCGGGGCAACGCGGGTGGACCACGTCGACATTGACCGACAGGCGGTCCGGCTATGTGCACAGTATCTGCCCTACGGATACACGGTGGACGAATTACGCAGGGCCGAAAGCGGTTTGGGGCCGGTTACAATGCACTACTGCGACGGCGCCAACTTCGTCGATCGCGCCACCGGGTCATACGACGTGGTGGTCATCGACCTTCCCGACGAGGGTGCCGAGGGCCAACACAACCGGCTGTATGAGCTCGAGTTCCTGCAGCAGTGCGGCGAGATCGGTGCCATCGTGGTGGCCCAGGCGGGCTGCCCGGCTCTGTGGCGCAACCACACCTTGCAACGATCGTGGGACCGTTTCCATAAAACATTTAAGGCTGTGATCTATTTCGGCAGCGATGAACACGAGTGGGCATTCCTTTCCGGCACTGCGGATGTGCGCGAGGATGCGCTCGCGACGATGACAGCGAGACTGGAAACGTTGCGTTACCGGCCACGAACCATCGACGCGCGGACGCTTTGCGGACGCACGGTGCCGCCCATGACACTGCGGATGTAGCGCTTACAGGGTTTCGGCCGTCAGAGGATCGCGACGGCCACCACGATGCCCAGCGAGAACTGTGCGGCGGCGACGAGGAGCGACTCGTGGTTGTATTCGTCGGCCGCGAACAATGCGTGCATGTCAATACCGAGCACAAGGGTGGCGACCCGCATCATCACGACCTCCGCCACTATGCCCACCAGCCCGAAGACGGTGGCCGAGATCAGGCCCTCCAACAGCTTTCCCGATGACGCGAAGATTGCGAGCACAACGATCAACGCCATGCTGACCATGCCGGCGGCCGCAACGATAATCGCGTTCGGTTTGCCGTGGTCGACCATCTCGCGCAACGGTCCTGGCACGGCGACGTCGATCGCGTAGAAACCGAGGAGGATCAGCACCAGCCCGATGACCGCGTACAAGGCGATCGCCCCGACCCCGCGCCCGAGCGCATCCCAGTAGGCGGGCGCCAGTGCCAGAACGTCTTTCGTCATCACTTCGCTCCGTTCATTGTGCGGGACGGTTATTCATCGGGATGCGGTGGGGCACAAAGGCTGCTCCGTCATCGGTGACCAGCCCTGCGCATTCGCGGATGCTGAGCCCAGCCGACGAGTCGCCGACGATCCACGCGCCCAGCGCGGGCCGCATGTCGTCGAATTCGGGCAGGGGATCGAGCAGCTGATAGACGTAGCCCTCTTCGCCGTAGACGCCGCCGGTGGCGGTTTCCATGCCGGCGCCGACGATGGTAATGTTCGCGCCTTCGCGGCCCAGCTTTGGCTTGCGGACATACTCGGTCAGCTCATGCGGGTCATCGAGGTAGGCGGGCAACAGGTTTGGGTGGCCCGGATACATTTCCCACAACACGGCGAGGATTGCCTTGTTCGACAGCAGCGTCTTCCACAGCGGCTCGACCCACATGGTCTGCGGAAGACTTGAGGCTACGTTCTTGCCGAACTCGTCGTCGAGCACCCACTCCCAGGGGTAGAGCTTGAACATCGCATGGATGGGCGCCTCCTCCAGGTCGACGAAGCGCTGCAGGGCGCTGTCCCAACCAACATCCTCGATCGTCAGCGCCACCGTCTCGAAGCCCGCCTCCGCCGCGGTCTCCTGCATGTAGGTTGTGGTGATCTGATCTTCGCCGGTTTGCTCTGCACCGGACCAGGAAAAGTGAATCTCGTTGCTTGGCAACATGTCGCGCACAATCTTCCAGCGGTCGACCAACTGCTCGTGCAGAGAGTTCCACTGGTCGGAATCGGGAAAACGGTCCTTGAGCCAGTACCACTGGACTATCGCGGCCTCGAGCAGCGTGGTCGGCGTGTCGGCGTTGTACTCGAGCAGCTTCGCCGGCGAGCGAGCGTCGTAGCGCAAGTCGAACCGGCCGTACACGTGCGGGTCAGACCGGTGCCAGGATTCGGCGATGTGCTGCCAACTCCATTGCGGTAGACCAAAATCCGCATACCGCTCCATGACTACCACTTCGTCGACAGCCTGCATGCACATCGAATGCAGCAGTTCGACGTCGGCTTCAAGTGCGAGCACTTCGTCCATGTCGAATTCGTAGAACACCGACTCGTCCCAGTACGGTCGTGCCCCGCCCATCGAATCGCGGGCCGGCGTTGCGTAAATCAATCCCTGCGATTCGATTGTCGACTGCCAGTTCTGCCGCGGCTGTGTTCTGACGCGTTTCACGAGCTTGAACCCTTACTGAACTTGCTGCCGAGCCCGCCACGCTGGACGGTGGCGCCGGAGCGCGTCGTGATGGTGGCGCCTTTGGGCGCGACCGTAGTGCCGCCCACAGGGGTCGATCCGATGGTGCCAGAACTGCCGTAGTAGTACCGGTAGGAATGGCCGCCGTAGAAGAAGAAGCCGTCATAACCGGCGGTGTGGCCGGTGCAGTAACTGTCGGGGACGATCACCGGCCGGCCGGTTGAGTCGTCCTGGACGCACTGCGCGGTCACGCGGCTCGGTGACAGTGCCCAGTACCCCAGGCCGGCCACGACGCCGACCACTCCGACGACCGCGGCGCCCCCGATCAACCGGCGGTTGCGCTTGTTCCGCTTTTCCTCCGCCGCGAGCCGCGCTTGTTCGAGCTCCTGGCGCTTGCGGAGGGCCTTTTCGCGGGCGCGGGCCTCGCCGACCGTCGGCGGGCGCGGGCGCGCTGTGGCCCGGTCCTGGAAGCGCATGCTGCCGTGGTGGGTTTCGGCAGGGGGTGGCTCGTCGGGCTGCTGTTCGGGTGGCTCGTCGGGCGGCCGTTCGGTCGGCTCGTCGGGCGGCGGCGCATGGGCGGCCTCGTCATCGCGACGGTGTCTACCGGAGCCGCCGTCCTGGTCCTCGGGCCGACCGCTGTCCACTTCGTACGCTCCTCGACTTCACCGTCGCAACTTCCGGCCGCGGGCAGTCTTGCACAATGATGGTGGAAATAATGCGTGATCAGCGCAATATTCGCGCGACTAACAGCGGTTTCGGCGGCCTTGAAGGCCCATCTGTCAGGTGCGCGTCGCGGTGACGTAGGCGAACGAGGTGTAGGCCTGCCCGTCCGTCTCGTCGAGAGGCAGTGAGAAGCCGTTGGCCGCGTACAGGTCGGTCATCAGAGTGGGCACCGTCGACCAGCCGCGGCTGCTGAGGTACTCCGATACGTCGTTGCGCTCACCGAAGTACCACAGGTCGGTCATGTCGACGTCGAAGCCGTGTTCTCGCCACCGGTCGATGGCCTGATGCATGCGATCCTGC
>JAFAWC010000384.1 GCA_019242135.1 Mycobacteriaceae bacterium
GGAACTCGATACCCAGCTCGTCGCAGATGGCGGTGTGCATACCTGCTCCTTCGGAGGCGGTCGGCGAACTGAAACGTGTTCTAGTTTAGTACCGGCTGCGACCGCTGGTGCAGCGGGGGACGCGTCGGGCGCGCGAATGCGTGTTGATGACCCGCACCGCTGGATAACTGCCCCGCGTCTGCTTCATATCGGTTCGGGAAACGTCACATGCGTCACTTGAGTAACTTCAGTAACACCCATACCTTCGGGCTGGCTTCCACAACACAAGGGATGGGAAACACACATGTCACGGATCGGCACTCGCATCGTCACCATCGCGGCCGCAGCAGGAGGCCTCGCCACGGCCTTTCTCGCGTTGAGCGCGACCGCCGCCGCAGAACCCGCTGCGCCGGTCATTCCGGCTGTCCCGGGCATCAACGTCGTTCAGCAGTTGGCCAACGCGCCCGCGCTGGCCTCTCAGCTTCTGCAGAGCGCTGCCACCATGCTGCAGCCCTCACCGGCGGCGCCGGCCGCGACGGCGGCTCCGACGCCGACGGCCAGCGCCTCGATCAACCTCCCGCAGCCGCCGCTCTCCGCGCCGATGAACAGTGCGGTCGGGACGGTTCCGACGGCTCTTAACTCCGCGTCGAGCCCCGCGTCAAACCTCGCGTCGAACCCCGCGTCGAATCCCGCGTCGTCGCTGGCGGCGCCGCTGCTCAGCCAGCTTGGCTTGCCGGCCAACCTGAGCGCACTGCCGTTGCCGAACCTCGGCACCCCCGCGGCACCGGCGGCGGCCCCGGCGGCACCGGGCGAGCCCGCGCTTCCGCCGTCGTTCAACCCGTTCTCCGCGCTTCCCTGAGGCCCGGAACCGGAGTTAAGTGACTGCGCGACAGCTGATCTCCATGCTGTCGGCTTCCCGGGCCGCGAAGTTGACGCTGACGTAGCCGTTGGCAGGATCGCGGACGTGATCCAAATACGGTCGGGTGTCGGCCATCTCGGTGTTGTCCGCCACGATCAGGGCGCCGGCAGACAGCCTCGGTTCCAGCAGCTCGACCACCGGCAGGTAGAGCTCCTTCCAGCCATCGAGCAGCACGAAGTCGACGTCCCCGTCCACCGCCGTCAGGGTGGTCAGCGCGTCTCCTTCGAGCACCGTGATGAACTCACTTAACCCAATTTGGGCAAAGGTCACCTTCGCGGCAGCCACCTTCGCCGCGCTGAGCTCGGTGGTGATGACACGGCCGGACCCGTTGTCGCGGACCGCGGCAGCCAGATGAATCGCCGAGATTCCCAGTGACATGCCGAACTCGACGACGGTGGCCGGGCGCGCGGCCCGGACGAGGGCATACAGCAATCGCCCGGCCGCGGGAGTGACCGGCAGGTAGAACTCACTGAGTGCGTCGGCGCGCTCCTGCGCGCTTGCCGATGCGAGATGGCCGAGCCTGTCCCGGCGTTCGCGCAGTGCGGCGCGCTGCGCGTCGGATTCGCGATACATGCGATCGAGGGCGGCGGCGACGGTCGGTTCGTCGAGAGTGTTGGTCACAAAGGCAGCCTAGGCTGCCGTGGCGACCAACAGTCCGAGGAAGCCGAGGATGAGCACGAAGCACACGAGGTGATCGGCGAAGATCGCCCGCGCGAGACGCGTCTGAATCGCGGGGGTGTCCGCACGCTTGCCGAGGCGCACCGCGTTGGGCACCGTGCGGGTCAGGGCCAACAGGATCGGGACACCGGCAAGCGCCGCGGCAACGCCCACCAGCCAGCCCGGGTCGTCACCTTGCACCGCTCGAAACGCCAACGCCGCCAACTGTGTTGCCATGACAGCTGCGATCAAGGTGCTCATCGGCCGCGACGATGTCGTGGCGCGGTGGTAATAGCCCGCGATGGACGCCAAAACAGACTCGGGCAGCTCCCCGCGATCGTGTGCCACGACCTGGGTATCGAAGATGAGATCCATCCACAGCACAGCAAGCAGGAAGCCGGCGCAGGCAGTGAGCACCAGGTGGCTGTGCATCAGTGGCTGCGCAGCATTGCGCCCACGGTGTAGCGCGTGACCGCCGCCCAGCCCAGGCTTGCCGCGCCGCGCAGCGATCGGGCAGGATTTCGGCCCTGCGGTCCGGCGACACGAAGCACCGGCCACCCGTGTTGAGCGGCCCGCGCGGCCAGGCCCGGGCGCGGGTTCACCGGACAGGGGTGGCCCACCAACTCCATCAGCGCCGCGTCTTCGCCACCGTCGGCATAGAAGTAACTGTGTTGTAGGTCAACGCCATTGGCGATGCAGTACTGTTGTACCGCGGCGGCCTTCTGCGGTCCCCACAGAATGGGCTTGACGATACCGCCCGTCAGCGCCCCGCGCTGATCGACTTCAAAGCGGTTGCACAGCACGCGACTTATCCCGAGGAAGCGAGCGACCGGTTCGGCGTGGATGGTAAGTGCCGACGAACTCAACACGACGGTGTGGTCGCGGTCTTGATGCGCCCGCACGATCTCGCACATATGAGGGTAGATCCGGGCGGTGATGTGGTGCACGAACAGTTGCTCGCCGAGTTCGTCGAGATCGCCGATCAGCTCGCCACGCAGATAGCCTGCGGCCCTGACCAGCAGCCGCTCGAACTGCATGCGGCCGAACCGGTACCGCACCGAGGCCTCGAGGATTCCGAGCACCTCACCAATGCCGGCCTGCCCGCGCCGGATCCGATCACCGGCATGAGCCGTTGCGGTGAAACCGGAAACGAGGGTGCCGTCGAGATCGAAAAACGCGCCGACGTGCGGACCCGATGGTCCCGCGGCGATCGCCGCGACCGAGTCCGACACCTGCGCCATCGAAAAACGTCCCATCGCCTGAACTGCTCAATATCGTCGCGGTCGTCGTGCCCGAAAGCACCCGCACGACCGCTAGATAGCACGGTAGAGGACTCGGCCACGTTGTGCGTGCAGCGCCGAGCTGGGGCGAACTGCAACAGGTTCTATTTTCTGAGGTAGCCTGACCCCTCATGGGCCGAGTGGACGGGAAAGTTGCACTGATCAGCGGTGGCGCCCGGGGCATGGGCGCCTCACACGCACGCCTGCTTGTGGCCGAGGGCGCCAAAGTGGTGATCGGGGACATCCTCGATGACGAGGGCAAGGCGCTGGCCGACGACCTCGGCGACGCCATCCGCTATGTCCATCTCGACGTCACCCAGCTCGACCAGTGGGAGGCGGCGGTTAGGACGGCGGTCGAGGAATTCACCAAACTCAACGTGCTGGTCAACAACGCCGGCATCGTCGCGTTGGGCCAGCTGCAGAAGTTCGACGTGGCCAAGTGGCAAAAGGTCATCGACGTCAACCTCACCGGAACGTTTCTGGGCATGCGGGCGTCGATCGATGCGATGGTCGCCGCGGGCGGCGGCTCGATCATCAACGTCTCGTCGATCGAGGGCCTGCGCGGAGCGCCGATGGTGCACCCATACGTGGCATCGAAGTGGGCGGTACGGGGTCTTTCCAAGTCGGCGGCGCTGGAGCTGGCGTCGCAAAACATCCGGGTCAACTCGATCCATCCGGGCTTCATCCGCACGCCGATGACCAAGCACCTGCCCGACGACATGGTGACCATCCCGCTGGGCCGGCCCGCGACCTCCGAAGAGGTGTCGACGTTCGTGCTGTTTTTGGCCAGCGACGAGTCGTCCTACGCCACCGGCAGCGAGTTCGTGATGGACGGGGGTCTGGTGACCGACGTCCCGCACAAACAGTTCTGAACCGCGGCCAGCAGCGTCGGCCCGTTTAGTCACACCGGCTTTCAGGTACTCGGCGAGACAGGCCGAGAGGGGGCAGACGATGCGCGCAAGCGCGGAGACCAGCCGCGACGCCGACCCCGTCAACGAGGCGTGCCGGTCGCTGATGTCCACCGGCGCGTCGTTGATGCGACCCGGCGAGCTGGCCACATGCATCGGGGCCGACGCCACCAGCTGGACGCGATTCGGCGCGCACTGGCAGGACCTGGTGCCCGACAGCTACGCGGCCGAGCAGGGGACGCGGCGGTTCCGGCGCTACGGCCACTTCGTGTTCGCAACAGCGGCCGGGGCGCTCGGTGCGGCCGCGCCGATGCCGCACCGCGCGTTCTCACAACCGCACGATTCCAATCCGCTCTACGTCAACCGGGACCGCCACTTCGAGCCCCTCACCGACGCATTCGCGACAGACCCGCTGTTGCACCGCATTCTGCGGCTGCTGGGCCGGTTGGCGATGGCGCTGGACGACATTGCCGAATGGAGCGCCAAGATAACGCCCTTCCGTGTCATCGCGCCCGGCGGCGGCGAGGGGCAGCCCACACCCGAGGGTGTGCATCGGGACGGCGTCACACTCGTCAGTTCACTTCTGGTCGGCAGGTGCAACGCGGTCGGTGGGGAAAGCTCGGTGATCGACGAGAACGGGAATTGTGTTCTCACGACGACGCTGTGTGAGCCGGGCACGCTACTGGTGGGTGACGATCGCCGGACGTTGCACGGTGTCTCGCCGATCCGGCCCGCCGTCCCCGGCGAGCCCGCGCGGCGCGATGTGCTGGTGATCACCTTCGCGCCGCTGTCCGTCGACTAGTTGACCCCCAACAACCAATGACACAACCCGTCTTCGGTGTGCGTAGCCTCATACCCGATGAGTGCACGCGCGGGCATCGTCGTCACAGGGACCGAGGTCCTGACCGGACGGATCCAAGACCGCAACGGTCCCTGGATCGCCGACCGACTTCTGGAGCTCGGCGTCGAACTCGCGCACATCACCATCTGCGGTGACCGCCCCCACGACATCGAGGCGCAACTACGCTTCCTGGCCGACGAGGGCGTCGATCTCATCGTGACGAGCGGCGGCCTGGGCCCCACGGCCGACGACATGACCGTCGCAACCGTGGCGAAATTCTGCGGGCGCGAGCTCGTTTTGGATGCTGAGCTCGAAGACAAGATCACCGAGATCCTCAAGCGGTTCATGGCCCGGTTCAGCAACGTGGACCTCGACGCGGTGCGTG
>JAFAWC010000388.1 GCA_019242135.1 Mycobacteriaceae bacterium
CGCGGTCATCGCCGGTGTCACCGGTGCGCCGTGCGAGAGGCCGGCGAGGAAGTTCATTTGCAACACCTGGCCGAACGCGAAGGAAAAGCCGATGAACGACCCGAAGGTGCCGATGTAGAGGACCGCGATCAGCCACGCGTCGCGGTAGCGCAGTACATCAATCATTGACCTCGCGTCGGTGTTCATGTGGGTGAGGTTGTCCATGAACAATGCGGCACCCAGCGCGGCGGCCGCGATGAGCACCAGGTAGATCGCGCAGACCCAGTGCGGCGACCGGTTACCGGCGGCGGCGATCACCAACAGCCCGATGACCTGGATCGCGGCCACACCGATGTTGCCGCCGCCTGCGTTGAGCCCGAGCGCCCAGCCCTTGAGCCGCTGCGGGTAGAACGCGTTGATGTTGGTCATCGACGACGCGAAGTTGCCGCCCCCGAATCCGGCCAGCGCGGCCACCACCATGAATGTCGCGTAGGAGGTCCCGGGATGCGCCATGAAGTACAGCGTCAGCAGGGTCGGTATCAGCAGCACCGTGGCCGAGAAGATCGTCCAGTTGCGGCCGCCGAACCTGGTCACGGCAAAGGTGTAGGGAATCCGCAGCATCGACCCGACCAGCGTCGGCATGGCCACCAGGAAGAACTTGCCCGCGGCGTCGATGTGGTACACGTTCTGCGGCATGAACAGCACCATCACCGACCAGATCGACCAAACCGAGAAGCCCACGTGCTCGGCGAAGATCGACCAGACCAGATTGCGGCGGGCGATCTTGGCGCCACCGTTGTTCCAGGTGTCGAGGTTTTCGGAATCCCAGTCGTCGATCGTGTGTTGGCGCATCTGCAACGGCATGTCGCGACGGTAAAAAATCTATGTTGCGGTAGCGCTGCAGGCGATGACCCGATTGCTACAGTCTGCTCACACGTGAGCCGGTAGGGACTGTGAGTCGAGCCAAACACACGTGGTGCGCATCACATTTGGGCTGACCCGGGGCTAATTCACACCCAGCGGCTGCGCGCCGGCGGTGCCTGCGGCGTCGCCCACGCCTTGGCGTAGCGGTTGCTCGGTGTCTTATGCCGATCCGGGCTGCGGTAGACCACGTACGGGCGCACCAGGTATCCGACCGGTGCGCTGAACATGTGGACTAGTCGGGTGTAGGGCCAAATAGCCAGCAGCACAAGCACGATGAGGACATGCACCTGAAACGTCCACGGCGCAGCGGCCATCAGCTCGGGTGCGGGATGCAGCGAAAAGACACTGCGGAACCACGGAGACACCGTGTCGCGGTAGTTGTACCTGGCGAACGCGTTTGTCAGGGTGTTGGCCATCCCGGTGAGAAGCGCAGCCACCAGCAGCAGGTACATCAGCTTGTCGCCGCCAGTCGTCGCCCTGCGCACCGCCGGCACGGTGATGCGGCGATACAGCAGGATCGCGAGTCCGGCGACGACGGCGAATCCGGCCAGCGAGCCCATCGTCACCGCCATGACGTGATATGCCGGCTCGGAGATGCCGACTCGCGACGTCCACGACTCGGGGATGAGCAGGCCCACGACGTGACCCCCGAACACGCCGAGCATGCCGAAGTGGAACAACGGGCTGCCCATCCGCAGCAGCCGGCTTTCGTGGATCTGTGATGACCGCGTGGTCCAACCGAACTGATCGGTGCGGTACCGCCAGACGTGGCCGACCGCGAACGACGTGAATGCGACATACGGCACCGTCATCCACAGCACGGAATTCATCGACGTGCTCCCGAGGTCAGCGGATCCATCGCGAATGGTTCCAGGCCGACGTCCTCCTCCGGAGGTCCCTGCGCGGCTAATTCGGCGATGCGCCGCCGATCCGCGGTGCTGATGGGCGGCAGCGTCGCGAGGACTGCTGCCAGCACGCTGGCGTAGGCAGAACCGCTGTCCTGCAGCGACAGTCGCAGCAGTTCGAGCACCGGCACATGCTCAGCGAGCAGCCGCTCGCCGAGCAGGTGATCGACGGTCGCGGCGAATTCGAGTACCAGCGGCAGGTAATCGGGCAGTTCGGTGTGGCCGACGACCGTTCCCGCCTGACGGTAGGCGTGTTTGAAGCGAAGCAGCGCCATGCCGCGCTTGCGGGTGTCGCCGTAGGCGTAATACGTCAGGTGCAGGCTGGCGCGTCGGCGCATGTCGAAGGTGTCGACGTAGTTCGCCGCGAGCCGCATCGGATCCGCGTTGCCGAACTCGGCGAGGAAGTCAAGTATCGGCGCGCGCACCGGCGCGGGCAGCTGCATTGCCGCAGCGGTCAGCGTGTCGGTCATCGCGACCGTTTGCGCGCTGGGATAGTCGAGCAGCAGCGCGGCGATGCGCCACGACAGCCGTTGGTCCCGTTCCGATAGCGCCTCGTCCGCCGCCGGTTTGCGGGTACGTGTCAGCATCCTCATTTCGTCGGGACCAGGCCGTCGGTGCTCTTGCCATCCCAGTTGAGCAGATTGACCCGGGCAGGTTTGTCCGCCGCAGCGGCGCGATCAGAGCCGTTGGACAGATGGAATTTCTCCGACATGGCATCCAGCGCGGTCATCCCCGGCCCGCCGTCCGTGTCGAGACTGCACCCGGTGGCCAGCGCGTCGAGCCGATGCGCGTCTGCTCCTGCACCGCTGGGGATCACGTAGCGGTCGTTGTACTTGGCGATGGCGAGCAGCCGGTACATGGCTTCGATTTCTTCGCCGGCCAGCCCGACGGAACCGGGGATGGTCTCGTCGAATTCCTCACCCAGGTTTGCCGCGCGCATGTATGAGCGCATCGCCGCAAGCCGTTGCAGCGCGCTACGAACGGGCGCAATGTCACCGGCCGTGAACAACTCGGCGAGGTACTCGACCGGGATCCGCAGCGCGTCGATCGCGCCGAACAAATTGGTCTTGCTCTCGCCGTCGTGTCCGGTCTCGGCGAGCACGTCGACCACCGGCGACAGCGGCGGGACGTACCAGACCATCGGCATCGTGCGGTATTCCGGGTGCAGCGGAAGTGCCACCTGGTAGTCGACGATGAGACGGTACACCGGTGAATTCTGGGCGGCCTCGATCCACTCGCCGGAGATCCCGGCCCGCTCCGCCTCGGCGACTACCCGCGGGTCGTGCGGGTTCAGGAAGACGCCGAGCTGCGCCGGGTACAAGTCCTGCTCGTCTTTCACCGACGCGGCGGCAGCGACCGCGTCCGCGTCGTAGAGCAGCACACCGAGGTAGCGCAGCCGCCCCACACAGGTCTCCGAGCACACCGTGGGTATGCCGACCTCGACCCGCGGGTAGCAGAACGTGCACTTTTCGGCTTTACCGGTCTTGTGGTTGAAGTAGATCTTCTTGTATGGGCAGCCCGTCACGCACTGGCGCCAGCCGCGACAGCGGTCCTGGTCGACGAGCACGATGCCGTCTTCACTTCGCTTGTAGATCGCACCGGACGGGCACGATGCCGCGCACGACGGGTTGAGGCAGTGCTCGCAGATCCGCGGCAGGTAGAACATGAAGGTCTGCTCGAATTCAAGCTTCACCTTGTCAGACAGCTTGGCCAGCAACGGATCGCGGCTCGTCTGTTCGGGCCCGCCGCCGAGGTCGTCGTCCCAGTTCGCACCCCAGGTCACCTTGGTGTTTTCGCCGGTGATCAACGACTTGGGCCGCGCGACCGGGGTGGTGTCCATCGCCGGCGCGGACAGCAGGCTCTCGTAGTCATAGGTCCACGGGTCGTAATAGTCCGACACCGTGGGCAGGTCGGGGTTGGCGAAGATATTGAGCAGCCGTTTGGCCCGCGACCCCGACCTCAGCGTGAGCTTGCCGCGCTTGGTGAGTGTCCAGCCGCCCTTCCATTTTTCCTGGTCTTGATAGCGGCGCGGATACCCCTGTCCGGGACGGGTTTCCACGTTGTTGAACCAGACGTACTCGACACCGCCACGGTTGGTCCAGGCCTGTTTGCACGTGACGCTGCAGGTGTGGCATCCGATGCACTTGTCGAGGTTCATCACCATCGCGAGTTGAGCCATGACTCTCATGTCAGTACTTCACGTCCTGTGAGCGCCGGCGGATCGTCGTGACCTCGTCGCGCTGGTTTCCGGTGGGGCCGTGGTAGTTCAGCGCGAACGACTGCTGGGCGTAGCCGCCGATCAGGTGTGACGGCTTGATCATGATCCGGGTCAGGGAATTGTGGATACCGCCGCGCTTTCCGGTCTTCTCGGTGCGGGGCACGTCCACCGCTTTGTCCTGCGCGTGGTACATGAACACCACGCCCTCGGGCATCCGGTGACTGACGATCGCGCGCGCATTCACCACGCCGTTGCGGTTGCTGCACTCGATCCAGTCGTTGTCGACCACACCGATCTTCGCGGCGTCCACGTCCGATATCCAAATCGCCTGCCCGCCACGGGAAAGCGTGAGCATGTGCAGGTTGTCCTGGTAGGCGGAATGGATCGACCACTTGGAGTGCGGTGTCAGGTAGCGCACGGTGATGCCCGCGGGCCCCGTATCACCCACGGCGGGCTCCTCGAACAGCGCGGTCATGTCCAGCGGGGGGCGGAAGATCGGCAGCTGCTCGCCGAGTTCACTCATCCAGTCGTGGTCGAGGTAGAAGTGCTGGCGACCGGTCAGCGTATGCCAGGGCTTGAGCCGCTCGGTGTTGATGGTGAACGGTGAGTAGCGGCGTCCGCCGGTTTCCGAACCCGACCACTCCGGCGATGTGTTGACCGGTACCGGCCGCGACTGCGTGTCGGCGAACGTGACGCGCCGGCCTTCGCTCTCTTTGGCCAGGTCGGCCAGCTCGATGCCGGTGCGGCGCTGCAGCGCCTCGAAACCCTCGACTGCCAGCCGGCCGTTCGTGGTGCCCGATAAGGCCAGTATCGCTTCGGCGGCATGCGTGTCCTTGGCCAACGACGGCCGGCCCACCGCGACCCCGCTGACGACCGCGCCGTTCACGCCGCGCAGGTAGTCGACCTCCGCATCGGGATGGGTCGTCACCCCCTTGACGGTGAGTCCGACGGTTTCCACCATGGGCCCCAGCGCCGCCATCTTTTCCGCGACCGCCGGATAGTCGCGATCCACCACCACGAGCCGCGGCATGGTCTTGCCCGGAATTGGGTCGCATTCACCGGCTTTCCAGTCGAGCGCTCGGCCGCCGGGCTGAGCGGCGGCATCGGCGGTGTCGTGCAGCAGGGGCACCGCGACGATGTCTTTGCGCTTACCCAGATGCTTATCGGCGAGCCAGGAGAAGCCGCGGGCGATGCGGTGGAACGCCTCGAAGTCGGTCTTGGTCTCCCACGGCGGGGAGATCGCGGGCGAGAACGCGTGGATGAACGGATGCATGTCGGTGCTCGACAAGTCGTGCTTCTCGTACCAGGTCGCCGCGGGTAGCACGATGTCGGAATACAGTGTGGTACTGGTGTTGCGGAAGTCCAGCGACAGCAGCAAGTCGAGCTTGCCGATCGGCGCCCCGTCGCGCCAGCGCAGCTCTTGGGGCCGCACCGCGTCATCGACACGGGCGGCAACATTGGAATCGGTACCGAGAAGGTGTTTGAGGAAGTACTCGTTACCTTTCGCCGACGAGCCGAGCAGATTCGACCGCCACACCGTCAAGCAGCGCGGAAAGTTCTCCGGCGCATCGGGATCCTCGCAGGCGAACTGCAGATGCCCCGATGTCAGCCCGTCGACCACATGTGTCGCCGGATCCTTGCCGAGCCGCACGGCCTCGTCCACCAGGTCCAACGGGTTGCGGTTGAACGTCGGGTAGCTGGGCATCCACCCCAACCGGCTCGCCAGTGCGATGTTGTCGGCGGCGGTGCGACCGGCAAAGCGGCCCCGTGCCAGCGGCGAGGCCATCACCTCGGAGGTGAATCGGTCGTAGCGCCACTGGTCGGTCGCCAGGTACCAGAAAACCGTGCCCTGCATCTGACGCGGCGGCCGCTGCCAGTCGAGCCCGAACGCCAGCGTCGACCACCCCGTTACCGGCCGGCACTTCTCCTGGCCGACGTAGTGCGCCCAGCCACCGCCGTTGACTCCCTGACAGCCGGTGAGCATCACCAGGGTGAGAAATGAGCGGTAAATCAAATCGGAGTGAAACCAGTGGTTGGTCCCGGCGCCCATCAGGATCATCGACCGCCCGCTCGAACGTTCGGCGTTGTCGGCGAATTCGCGTGCGATCCGCTCCGCCGCCTTCGCGGGCACGCCGGTGATCGTCTCCTGCCATGCCGGCGTGTAAGGCTGTGCCGCGTCGTCGTAGTTTCTCGGCCAGTCGCCGGGCAGGCCCTCCCGGTGCACCCCGTACTGCGCGAGCAACAGGTCGAACACCGTGGTGACCCGTTGCCCGGCCACCGTCCTCGTCGGCACGCCGCGGTTCAGCACACCCGGCCGGTCGCCGTCGAAGCGCGGCAGGGCCAGACATACCGCGTCGCTGTCACCACCATGCAGCGTCAACAGCGGCTCAACGCCCTTCAGGTCGAGGTTCCACGTGCCCTCGCCCGATGTCGTGAACCGGTGTCCCAGGGAGCCGTTCGGGACAACCGGTGTCCCGTCGGAGTCAAGAAGGACGGTCTTCGACACCGCGCCTTCGCTGGTGTCGCCGAGATCGGCGGCGGTGAGAAACTTTGCGGGCAGC
>JAFAWC010000524.1 GCA_019242135.1 Mycobacteriaceae bacterium
TAGACACTCGTGGCCTGGGCAGGGCCCGTCAGGCCAGCCGGTCGGCGATCGTGGACTCTGCGAGTTGGGAAAGCCCTTCGCGGATGTGACGCGACCACATCGCGCCGATCCCGTCGATTTTCTGCAGATCGCCGGCGCTGGCTGCCAGTAAGCCCTGAAGGGACCCGAACGAGCGCACCAGCAGGTCGATGTGGGCGAATTGCAGTCGCGGTATGCCGGCCATCGCCCGGTATCCCCGCGAGCTCATGGCCGAGTCCTGCGCCTCCGCGGTCGATGGGTACGCGAAAACCTTTGCGAGCGCCGTCAAGTCGAGCAGCTCGGTGTCCGAGAGTTGGTCCAGTTCGTCGAGGGTGGAGGCCACCTGCTCGGGGCTGGGTGGGTCGGGGTTGGCGTGGTAATCGCGCACGATCAGTTCGCGCGCCAGGTCGTTGCCGCCGACCAGCTCCTCGAGCTGCAGCTTGAGCTGGCGGCCGTCGGTGCCGAGTTCCACCACGTGCTCATCGATTTCGAGGCTGATTCGCCGCACCATCTCCAGCCGCTGCACGACGGTCATCACATCACGCAGCGTGACGAAGTCCTCGATCTCGGCTGTCGAGAGCTGGCGACTGACCTCGTCGAGCCGCGACTTGTAGCGCTCGAGCGTGGCGACGGCCTGATTGGCCCGTGACAGGATGGTTGCCGAGTCCGCCATCACATGCCGTTCGCCGGCGACGTACACAGTCACGATGCTCATCGAATGACTCACTGACACAACCGGGTAGCCCGTCTGGATGGCTGTGCGTTCGGCGGACCGATGCCGGGTACCGGACTCGTCGGTCGGGATCGCCGGGTCGGGTACCAGCTGCACGTTGGCCCGGACGATGCGGCCGCCGTCGGTGGACAGCACCAGCGCGCCGTCCATCTTGGACAGTTCGCGCAGCCGGGTCGGCGCGAATCGCACATCGAGCGGGAAACCACCGTCGCATATCGACTCGACGCGCTCGTCGTAGCCAAGCACAATCAGTGCGCCTGTTTGGCCGCGCAGGATGCGCTCGAGCCCGTCCCGCAGCGGTGTGCCGGGCGCCAGCCGCCGCAGCGTTTCGCGAAGCGCCGGATGCACGAGGGGCGCCTTGGTGTTCTGGCCGCGGTCGGTGGACGTCATAACCAGCGCGGCCTGTCGTCCATGAGCGTTTCCGCAGGGTCTTTCACCGAAATCTCCTCCAACAGCGCCAGTGCGCCCCCGATGGTCTTGGCAGGCATGACGCAGATCCCCTCCGGCACGGCCTTGACGCCGGGTGGCACGAGCGCCGCTGTGAATCCGAGCCGAGCCGCTTCGGCCAGTCGGCGTTCAATGCCGGTCACCCGCCGCAGATCTCCCGCGAGGCCGACTTCGCCGATGACCACCGCAGAGCCGGGCAGTGGCCGGCCGCCTTGCGCGGAAGCCAGGGCCATCGCGACCGCGAGATCCGAGGAGGAGTCTGTCAGCCGCATTCCGCCGACTGTCGAGAGGTAGATGTCGGCGTGCGAGACGGGAAGCCGGCAGCGCTTCGTAAGCACGGCACTGATCATCGCCGCTCTGGACGGGTCAATGCCACTCACAGCGCGGCGCGGCGCGCCATTGACCGCGGGCATCAGCAGCGCCTGCACCTCCCCGATGAGGGGGCGTTTGCCGTCCAGAGTGACGGTGACCGCGGTGCCGGAAACGGGCTCGGGCCGCTGGTCACGGAACAGCCCGGACGGATCGGGAACGCACACGATCCCGTCGTCCTGCAGCTGGAAGCAGCCGACTTCGTCGGCCCCCCCGAAACGGTTCTTCACCCCGCGCACCATGCGCAAGGCGGACTGGCGGTCGCCTTCGAAGTGCAACACCACGTCCACCAGGTGTTCCAGCGTGCGCGGGCCCGCGATGGCACCGTCCTTGGTGACGTGGCCAACGAGCACAATCGCCACGCCGGTGCGCTTTGCCGCGGTCGTCAGTGCGGTGGTGACCGCTCGGACCTGTGTGACGCCGCCGGTCACCCCGTCGGCGGCGGTGGTGGAAACCGTCTGCACCGAGTCCACCGCCACCAGACTGGGTTTGACCGTCTCGATGTGGTCCAGCACGTTGTCGAGGTCCGAGTCGGCGGCCAGATACACGTCGTCGTGGCTGCAATCTGTGCGCTCGGCGCGCATCCGAATCTGTCCGGCCGATTCCTCGCCCGACACGTACAGCGCGCGGCGCCCCGACCGGGCCCACTGATGAACCACCTTCAGTAGAAGGGTTGACTTGCCGACGCCCGGTTCACCGGCCAGCAGTGTCACCGAACCGGGCACCACCCCGCCACCCAGCACCCGGTCCAGTTCCCCGACACCGGTGGGGTCATGCCGCGAGGTGTCGGGCGAGATCGAACTGATCGGTACCGCAAGCGATTTGGGCACGCCACGCCGCGGACCCGTGACCACCTCGTCGACGGTGCCCCAGGTGCTGCATTCCGGACACCGGCCCACCCATTTGGGCATCTCGTGCCGGCACTCCGAGCAGCGGTACTGAGTTCGTGGCTTGCCCACGCCGAGACGGTATCGGGTGGGTCCGACAGATCGCTAGGGACTGACGGTGTCACCTGCGGTCACCGGAACCGGGATCGAGCCCTGGCCGCCGTGCTCGAACTTGAAGACGAAGTCGTACGTCAGCGCGTTGGCGACCGGCTTGTTCAGTTTGACGGTGGCCGTCGCCTTGCCCGCGGTCGACACCGCCTGCAACGCCATGGCGTCCGTGCCCTCGGGATTGCCGACGATCAGCGCGCGGCCGGCCGGGATGTCCGGGTTGGCGGGCGTGAGGGTGACGGAGCCGAAGTCGGAGGTGATGCTGACGAGCTTGTCGTTGTCGGTGTCGGACTCGTTGATGGCGACGAACAGGAGGTCGGCGCTCTCGCCGGGCTGCAGGGCCGCGCCGGTCACCTGGGCGCGGATGCGGACGTCGCGCAGCCCGATCTTGCCGACGGTGCCACTGGCGCCGTTGACGGCGGGCTCCTGCGTCGCCGTCTGCGCCTGCTGACCGGTTCCACAGCCGGTCACGGTCGCCGCGATCAGGACACCGGCGAGGAGCCCGCCGCGGAATGGGACCGCTCGTGTTGGGAAGAGGTTCACGGAAGTCTCCTGCTCGGCCTCGAATCGGCCGGACGGTCGCCCGCCGGCGTTCGACTATGCACAGTACTCGACCGCGAAACGCTCGCCGTTCTCAAAGCCACCCGTCGCGCCAGCCCGAAGCGGACCGAGCCCACCGCTATCGGCGACAGCTCCAGAGACATCCTCGAGGGCTCACCGGGCCCCCAGCTAAGCACGCTGACAGGTAATCAGCAGTAGAAATGCAGGTGACTTGGTGTGCGTGTGGGTATCCAGGTGATCGGAGCAGCTTCCCAAACAACCAAGGAGTTATGCCATGAATTTGACGAAATTCGCGGCCGGAGCCGCGATCACCGGTGCGTTGGGCTTAGGGGCCCTCGGATTAGGTGTCGGCGCGGGCGCGGCCTCAGCCGACCCAGGTCCTGGGTGTTGGGCCCCCAACTGTCAGGGACCCGGACGCGGCGACGACGGTCGGGGCGATTGGAACCGCGACAACCGAGGCGACTTCCGTGACCAGCAATGGGATCGGCGCGACTGGGATCAGCGCGGTATCGACGACGCCCGTTTTGACCATCAAGCCTTCAACTGGCAGGGCCAACGCGTCGAACCATACTGGGACAACGACCGCGGCGCCTGGGGATTCTGGTTCTTAGGTGCGTGGATCCCGCTGTGACGATGAGCTGAACCGTCCGCGTACGCGGGCAAGCGACGGGTGGGCCGATGGCGATATGCCAGCGGCCCACCGTGGTCTCTCAGGGACTGGACGTCGGCGATGTGCTCTCAGGTTCCTTGGTCGCTCTCGCATGTGAGCCGCTGGGGAAACGCACAACGACGACGGCCGACTGACGGCGATTGACCGTGCACCGTTCGGGCTGTTGACGGGTCAACAACGATCCGGCCGGCGCCCTGGTGTTCCAGACCGCAGCCAACAATGTCAGAACGGTGCTGGTCGACGGCAGGGTCGTCTCACCTGACGTCTGCCCAAGCGCCGGCCGCTTTCCGCGACGTGTCAGGCGCCGCTGTCGTGCACCGCCACGACAGGCCACGGGGTCATGAGTCGCGCCGGGACGGGAGGCATGTGGTGGCGTCGCGAGTACGTCGGGGGTCGGTGTGCACGGTGCCGGCGCCGGTGACGGCGGCTGCGGCGAGCAGCGCCGCCGAGACGATCTTCTTCATGTTGGAACAGTCCTGTCCGGGCGTAGCGGACTGTCTGATAATTACGGCTACAGTGGTCCGTCCCGGTGCTGCTCAGATGCGTGAGCGTACCGAGTCGCCGTCGGGTGTATGCACAGTAGTGGGTCCGCTCGAATCAGCGAAGTGCCGCGGCTATGAAAGACCCAACCGGTCCGCCCGCGCGAAGAGCAACCCGGCCGCGATCAGCCGCTTGCGCGAAGTGGGAACGGTACCGGTCAGCTGTCCGCGCCCGCGCCGACAGCTACCTGCGACGCTGCCGATGCTGCCTCATCCGCGCCTCGACGATGCACGGAATCGCCGTCGTGTCAACCCCCAATGTTCACTTTCTGTGCCCCTGACCTGCACCGTTGTTAAACGCGCCGCAGCGCCCCGTGTTAGCATGGAGGGGCGAAAGGGGCCCGAATCAGATGATTTTTAAGGTCGGAGACACCGTTGTCTATCCACACCACGGTGCTGCGTTGATCGAAGCGATCGAAACCCGGACCATCAAAGGCGAACAGAAGGAATATCTCGTCTTGAAGGTCGCCCAGGGGGACCTGACGGTTCGAGTGCCCGCCGATAATGCCGAGTATGTGGGTGTGCGCGACGTGGTCGGCCAGGAGGGGCTGGACAAGGTGTTCCAGGTGCTACGTGCGCCGCACACCGAGGAGCCGACGAACTGGTCACGCCGCTACAAGGCCAATCTCGAGAAGCTGGCCTCCGGCGACGTGAACAAGGTCGCCGAGGTGGTGCGCGACCTGTGGCGCCGCGACCAGGAGCGCGGGCTTTCTGCCGGAGAGAAGCGGATGCTGGCCAAGGCCCGCCAGATTCTGGTAGGCGAGCTGGCTCTGGCCGAGAACACCGACGACGCCAAGGCGGAGACCATCCTCGACGAGGTTCTGGCCGCCGCGTCCTGACGCCATGACCACCGTCGCGGTCGTCCCGGCCGCGGGTACCGGTGAACGGCTGGCTGCTCGCATTCCTAAGGCGTTTGTCGAGGTCGCCGGGAAGACACTGGTGGAACGGGCGGTCGCGGGGCTGCACGAATCCGGCGTCGTCGACCACGTCGTGGTCGCCGTGCCCGCGGACAAGATCGACGATGCGAAGCTCGTTTTAGGCTCGGCCGCGACGGTGGTCGCGGGCGGAGCCGACCGGACGCAATCGGTGCGGCTGGCGCTGCAGGCGGCAGGCGGCGCCGAGTTGATTCTGGTGCACGACGCCGCCAGGGCGCTGACGCCGTCGGCGGTGATCACGCGGGTGGTGCAGGCGTTGAAAACCGGGCGGCCCGCCGTGATACCGGTTCTGCCGCTTGCCGACACGATCAAGGCCATCGACGCCAACGGCGCCGTCATCGCGACGCCGGAGCGCTCCGGTCTGCGCGCGGTGCAGACCCCGCAGGGGTTCCGCGCCGAATTGCTGATGCGGGCCTACCAGCAGCCGGCCAGCGACGTCACCGTGACCGACGACGCGTCCCTGGTGGAGTACCTCGGGGGGCAGGTCCATACCGTCGACGGCGATCCGCTGGCATTTAAGATCACCACGCCGCTGGACCTGCTGCTGGCCGAGGCGCTGCTGAAAGCCGACAGGTGAGCGGCGTTCGGGTCGGGCTCGGCGCCGACGTACACCCGATCCAGGCCGGGCGGCCGTGCTGGCTGCTCGGGCTGCTTTTCGACGACGCCGACGGCTGCGCCGGACACTCCGACGGCGACGTGGCCGTGCATGCGCTGTGCGACGCGCTGTTGTCGGCCGCGGGCCTCGGCGACGTCGGCGAGGTGTTCGGTGTCGACGACGCGCGCTGGGCGGGCGTAACCGGAGCGGCGATGCTCACTCACGTCTGCGGCCTGCTGGCCCAGCACGACTACCGGGTGGCCAACGCCGCCGTTCAGGTGATCGGCAACCGGCCCAAGATCGGCCCGCGCAGGCAGGAGGCGCAGCACGTGCTCACCGACATCGTCGGTGCGCCCGTTTCGGTCTCGGCAACCACCACCGACGGGCTGGGCCTGACCGGCCGCGGTGAAGGTTTGGCGGCCATCGCGACCGCTCTGCTCGTCGAGGCCGTTTAGGCCGGTAAGCTGGCGCGTCGTGACCGATCGCGCCGACCTGCGGCTCTACGACACCTACGCCGGTGCCGTGCGCGATTTCGTTCCGCTGCGGCAAGGTCAGGTGTCGATCTATCTGTGCGGCGCCACGGTTCAAGGGCTTCCCCACATCGGCCACGTTCGCAGCGGCGTCGCCTTCGACATCCTGCGGCGCTGGCTGATGGCGCGCGGCTACGACGTGACGTTCATCCGCAACGTCACCGACATCGACGACAAGATCCTCAACAAGGCCGCCGACGCCGGCCGTCCGTGGTGGGAGTGGGCCGCCACGCACGAACGCGCGTTCACCGCGGCCTACGACGCGCTCGGAGTGCTGCCGCCGTCGGCCGAGCCGCGCGCCACCGGTCACATCACCCAGATCGTCGAGCTGATCGGACGGCTGATCGACACCGGCCACGCGTATACCGGCGCGGGTGACGTCTACTTCGACGTGTTGAGTTTCGCCGAGTACGGGCAGTTATCCGGTCACCGGATCGATGACGTGCACCAAGGTGAAGGCATCGGCGCGGGTAAGCGGGACCAGCGCGACTTCACGTTGTGGAAGGGCGCCAAGCCCGGCGAGCCGTCGTGGCCCACACCATGGGGACGCGGCCGGCCAGGCTGGCATTCCGAGTGCGTGGCGATGTGCGAGACCTACCTCGGCGCCGAGTTCGACATTCATTGCGGCGGCATGGATTTGGTGTTCCCGCATCACGAGAACGAGATCGCGCAGGCGAAGGCCGCCGGTGATGGTTTCGCACGCTACTGGCTGCATAACGGCTGGGTCACGATGGGCGGCGAGAAGATGAGCAAGTCGCTGGGCAACGTGCTGGCCATACCGGCTGTGCTGCAACGGGTGCGTCCCGCCGAGCTGCGCTACTACCTCGGCAGCGCGCACTACCGGTCGATGCTGGAGTTCTCCGAGACCGCACT
>JAFAWC010000634.1 GCA_019242135.1 Mycobacteriaceae bacterium
GGTACCGACAGGTGCTGCCGTTGCGGGAACGGTCCGCCGGTGGCCACCAGGTCTTCGACGATCGTCAGGCCGTTGGTGAGCAGCGCGCGGGCTTGATCGGCGGTGCTGTACAGCGCTGAGCGCAGGTCATCTATGGTGCCCTGGTCTGCCAGCAGGGTGCGCAGTAGTCCTTCGACCTCCAGCAGCGGCTCGCCGGGCGCGGTCGTCAGCCAGGCCTGCAGCGCCTCCCGCCCAGCGTCGGTAATGGTGTACAGAGTGGCCTGGCGGCGACGCCCCTGCGCGCGCTCGGCGTAAGCGTATCCGCGGTCGACGAGCCGTTTGAGCTCCGCGTAGATGTGGGCCTCCGAGCGTGGCCAGAAGTGGTGCAGGCTGCGTTTTGCCTGGCTGACCAGCTCGTAAGCGGTAAACGGTTGCACCGCGAGCAGTCCCAGGATCGAGAAAGTGTTGGCGGTGGGTCGGGAAGCCGGTCGGGAAGCCATCTCTTGACAATACTCCATTCTAGAGTGAACATGTACTCCACACTGGAGCCTCTAAATTGGAGTAAAGATGATCGACAACATCGCGTTGGTTGACACCACACGACCGGAGCTGCGGGAGCGCATCAGCCTGGCGCGGGACCGGTTCGATCGACTGGCACGCTCAGCCGATCCTCTCGCGCGCCCGCCGGGCTCGACATGGACGGTGCAGCAGGTCGTCGCCCACGTGCTCACGGTGGCTCGTCGCTATCAGGGGCAGGCCCAGGGCCGGGGTTACCGACGCGCCGCCACCCCGCGCGGGGTCGACGTAATCAACCAGGACGAGCTGCAAGCGGCGATCGCCTCGGTAGCCGAGATGACCGACCAACTGCAGGCCCTGACACCGGAATTGGACCGCTTCTTCGACTCGATCAGCACCGACGACACCGCGTTTCCCTTCCACGGCGGAGTGATGGTCTCGGGTCTGACCGGGCAGACGAACTGGATCGGCGAGCTGCTATTACACGGCCAAGACATTGCCCGCGCGGTCAAGGCCCCGTGGGAGATCGCCGAACGCGACATGCTGCTGGTGCTGCGCGGCGTGATGGAAATTATTCCGGCTTACCTGCGGACCGACGTCTCCGCCGACACCGACGTGATGGTGGCGTTTACCATTACCGCGGCGCGGCCCTACCTCATTCATATCCACGACGGCGTTGCCGAGGCACGTCCGCGCCGTGCAGATGATCGCCCCGACGCGGTGCTGCGCGCACCGGCATCTACCTTGATTCAGCTGCTCTACCAGCGCATCGGCCCGTATCGCGGCACGTTGCACGGCCTGCGCGTCGTCGGCGGTCGCAGGCCATGGAAAGCGCTCAAGCTGCAGTCCTACTTCGAACGCGCCTGACCACCCCGAAGCACACGTTGGAGTCGCCCAACACCAATTAGGGGACAATGATGAAGGTCACCCGCCTATGCGCAGCCGAGTCTGCCTGTACCGCAGGCTCTTCGGCAGCCGACGCACCGTCGCCGACGTCGAGCCGGAGCGCCAAGCCCTGCAGCCTGCCCGACCATCGGCGCATCTTCTGCGATCTTGACGGCAAGCTGCCTCGAGATGGTGAACCATGTCATTGACCGTGATTCAATGCGCGCATGAACAACCCCCAACCGTGGTGGCTCACGATGCCAGTCGCCGAACTAGCGGCCACTATCCTGCCGCTGTTTTCGTATTTCACACATCAGTCGTGGGAAGGAGCCGCGCTCAAAACCATCGTCGGGTGGTGTCGCACAGGCTCGTATCAGGAGCTGCCTTTAGGTAGTCCGGGTGAGTCTCCGACGGCGTGGCTCAAAGATCCCGATTGTCGTGCAGTCGCGGAGGCGATACAGGTTCTCGAACACGCGGGATTGCTTATTCGTATCGTCAATTACGCCCAGGCGGGCTCGATGCTCGGATTGACCCGGCTGGGCGAGCACGCACTGGCGACCCACACTGTGCGTCAACATCTCGGGCTCAGCGACGCCGCACCCACCGAGCTTTGACGGCGGGCCGCGTTAGCTTATCTGGGCTCGGCGCGGCGGGGCCGGTGCCAGCAGGCGCCCGTAAATCCGGCTTACGTCAACAACCAACGGCTGCGTCGCTTTCTGGCATCGGCACCGCGCCGTCCCCGCGGCCGTCAAGCTCCCGGCCGCAATGTTGCCAATGCTGATGCGTAGCAGCACCTTTGGACACAAGATCCAGGATGTGGGCGTCCTCGTCACCTGACGAAGTCCAACCCGCTGCGAACGCAGTATCTAGGAGACCGGCGGCGGGAGCGCTCGGCGCTATCGCGGCCGGTCGACCTCAAACGTGCCCTTGTCGTCGAGGAGAACCACGTTAACCTTTTGATTCTTGCCGTCGACCGTCACGTCGCACATGAAGCTGCTGCCCTTCTTCGCGGTCACGTTCTTGCCGTCGTTGCATTTGATGTTCGACACGTTATCGAGGCCATAGCCCGTGGTTTGATCGGTGAGAATCTGTTGCACGCCGGCCTGTGCCGTGTTCATGTCGAGGCTACCGACGGTCGACCGGTTGGCGATGAAGAAGACAAGTGCCACGGCCACAACGGCTATCAGCGCGACACCCAACCCGAACCAAAGCCAGAGCTTCGAACCCTTGCTGGGCTGGCCGGGCTGCGCGGAAGGCAGCGATGGTGACGACGAGTAGCCTGCCGGGGTGGGCTGCTGATAATACGGTGGTGCAGCGCCTGACTGTTGTTGGGGGGCGGAATGGTATGGGTTCTGGCCCCGGCCGGGTGGCCACGTCGGCGGTCGTTCGGGCGGCGGCTGCCACCACCCCGGTTGCCGGGGCTGATTTTCGGGTCCGCTCATGGAGCCTATTCAACTGCTTCCCGGCGCGCTTCGTGGCCGAATCGGCGCGCTGCCGGCCGACACCTAGCACAGTCGACTTCGCCGACCCCTGGCGCCATCGCACTGGCCCCGCAGCTTTGCGAGTGCCGCAGCGGACATTGGATAAGCGTGCTCAGCGGCCCTGTGGTTGAGCACGTCACCCAGCAGGCTGGCGAGGTTGCCAGAACGCGACTGAAAGAGTCGACCGCCGATCGGCATGGACCGTGCGCAGCAAAGGCGAGTGACGCGGCTGTGAGAACCATGCCCCACACACTGCACCGGGTCGTTTTGGTACGCAGATCCCGTCACGGCCCCCGCCTCCGGCTCGAGGTTGTGATCGTTGGCGAGTCGGTGTAGCAAGTCAACTCGTGCTGATGCGGGCGCCAATGATGATGGACATAATGCGGGCCGATTC
>JAFAWC010000085.1 GCA_019242135.1 Mycobacteriaceae bacterium
GCCGACTAAGGCGCGCAAGTTGGCCGGCTACCTGGGGTCCAATTACATCGTCGAATCCTCCCGCGGCCATATCCGCGACCTTCCCAGAGCAGCCGCTGACATACCGGCGAGGTTCAAGTCGGAACCCTGGGCCCGGTTGGGCGTCAATGTCGACCGCGACTTCCAGCCGCTCTACATCATCAGCCCGGACAAGAAGAGCACGGTCAGCGAGCTTAAAGGCCTGCTCAAGGACGTCGACGAGCTGTACCTGGCGACAGACGGAGACCGTGAGGGCGAGGCGATCGCCTGGCATCTGCTGGAGACGCTGAAACCCCGCATCCCCGTCAAGCGGATGGTGTTCCACGAGATCACCGGGCCGGCGATCCGCGCCGCCGCGGAGCACCCTCGCGACCTCGACAACGACCTGGTGGACGCCCAGGAGACCCGCCGCATTCTGGACCGGCTGTACGGCTACGAGGTCAGCCCGGTGCTGTGGAAGAAAGTCGCACCGAAGTTGTCCGCCGGCCGTGTCCAATCCGTGGCGACGCGCATCATCGTCCAGCGTGAACGTGACCGGATGGCGTTTCGCAGCGCCGGCTACTTCGACGTCGTGGCCGAGCTGGACGTGCGCACGTCGAACCCGTCGGCGAGCCCACCCACCTTCACCGCGCGGCTGCTCAGTGTCGACGACCGCCGGGTGGCCACCGGCCGGGATTTCGATTCGCTCGGCCAGCTCAAGAACGCCGGCGATGTGCTGGTCCTGGAACAGGACGCCGCCGAGGATCTGGCGCGCCAATTGCGCGGCGCCGAGCTCACCGTCTCGTCGGTCGAACAGAAGCCCTACACCCGCAGGCCGTACGCGCCGTTCATGACCTCGACACTGCAGCAGGAGGCGGGCCGCAAGCTGCGGTTCTCCTCGGAGCGCACGATGAGCGTCGCGCAACGGCTGTATGAGAACGGCTACATCACCTACATGCGCACCGACTCGACCACGCTGTCGCAGTCGGCGATCGACGCCGCGCGTCGGCAGGCCCGCGAGCTTTACGGCGACGAGTACGTGCACCCCACGCCGCGCCAGTACAACCGGAAGGTCAGAAACGCCCAGGAGGCGCACGAGGCGATTCGGCCGGCCGGCGACTCCTTTGCGACCCCGGGCCAGCTGCACTCGGCCCTCGACAAGGATGAATTCCGGCTCTACGAGCTGATCTGGCAGCGCACCGTGGCTTCCCAGATGGCCGACGCTCGCGGAACAACGCTCAGCCTGCGCATCAGCGGTGCAACGCCGGCGGAACCATCCCGTGCCGTCACGTTTTCGGCCAGCGGCCGCACGATCACCTTCCCGGGCTTCCTGTCCGCCTACGTCGAAAGCCTCGATGACCTCGCAGGGGGCGAGGCCGATGACGCCGAGAGCAGGTTGCCGCAGCTGAGCGAGGGCCAGCGGGTCACCGCCACCGACCTGGTCGCCGACGGGCACACCACCAACCCGCCGCCGCGATACACCGAGGCGTCGCTGATCAAGGCGCTAGAAGACCTCGGCATAGGCCGGCCGTCGACGTACTCGTCGATCATCAAGACCATCCAGGACCGCGGTTACGTCCATAAGAAGGGCAGCGCGCTGGTGCCGTCATGGGTGGCGTTCGCGGTGACGGGCCTGCTCGAACAACACTTCGGCAGGCTGGTCGACTACGGCTTCACCGCGGCGATGGAAGACGAGCTCGACGAGATCGCCAATGGGCAGGAACAGCGCAGCGTCTGGCTGAACAACTTTTATTTCGGCGGTGAGCATGGCGTGCCCGAGTCCATAGCGCGCGCCGGCGGACTGAAGAGACTCGTCGGTGTCAACCTTGAAGGCATCGACGCGCGCGAGGTCAACTCGATCGCACTGTTCGACGACGACGACGAGCGCACGATCTACGTGCGGGTCGGCAAGAACGGGCCGTATCTCGAGCGGACGGTGACCGGCGACGACGGCGAGCCCAGGCCGCAGCGGGCCAATCTGTCCGACGCGATCACCCCTGACGAACTAACCCTCGAGGTGGCCGAAAAGCTTTTTGCCACACCACAAGAGGGCCGCTCGCTGGGCGTCGACCCGCAGACCGGACACGAGATCGTCGCCAAGGACGGCCGCTACGGTCCCTACGTCACCGAGGTCCTGCCCGAACCCGCCGACGAGGGCGGCGGCGACGCGGGCCGGCGCGAAGAGGGCGGAGCAGGTGCCAAAAAGGGCAAGAAACCCACCGGACCGAAACCGCGCACCGGATCGCTACTGCGGACCATGGACCTTGAGAGTGTGACCCTCGATGACGCACTGCGACTGTTGTCGCTGCCCCGGGTGGTTGGCGTCGATCCTTCGACCGGCGAGGAGATCACCGCTCAGAATGGCCGGTACGGGCCATACCTGAAACGGGGCAACGATTCTCGTTCGCTGGCCGGCGAGGAGCAGATGTTCACGATTAGCCTCGACGAGGCGTTGAAGATCTATTCGGAGCCCAAACGCCGTGGGCGGCAAGCGGCTTCGCTGCCGCCGCTGCGCGAGCTCGGTGCCGACCCGGCGACCGGCAAGCCGATGGTGATCAAGGACGGACGCTTCGGGCCGTACGTGACCGACGGGGAGACCAACGCCAGCCTGCGAAAGGGCGACGACGTGCTCGGCATCACCGACGAGCGGGCCGCCGAGCTGCTGGCCGACCGTCGCGCCCGTGGGCCGGCGAAGCGGACCGCCAAGAAGGGCGTCCGAAAGACCGCCAAGAAGTCCGCCGCGAAAAAGCGCTAGCCGCTCATCACACCTTAGACGGCACGGTCAGCTTCACCGGCCGTGCCAGCTGGGTGGGCGCGGTGCGCCCACGCAGCTCGACGATCTCGCCCACATCCCAGCACAACGCCTCGGCGTCCAGCGCCGCGCTGACCGCGATCGCCGATGCCAGCACGTGGCCTTCCTCAAGCTTGGCCAGTTCGGTCAGCCGCGCCGCCTCGTTGACCGGGTCCCCGATCACGGTGTACTCGAACCGGGCCTGCGCACCGATGTGGCCGGCGATCGCGCGCCCGGCCGAGACGCCGATACCGAATTCGTTGGCGCCGAGAGTGCCGATCAGTACCTCATTGAGTTCCCGCGCGGCCGCGAGCGCCGCCCCGGAAGCGTCGGGGTGCTCCAGCGGGGCGCCGAAGATCGCCAGCGCAGCATCGCCCTGGAACTTGTTGACGAAACCGCCGTGCCTGTTCACCGTGTCGACCACTATCCGGAAGAACTCGTTGAGCAGGCCGACGACCTCGGCCGGCGGCCGGGTCGCGGCCAATTGGGTGGAGCCCACCAGATCGACGAACAGCACGGCGACGTCGCGTTCCTGCCCACCCAGCTCGGGCCGGCTCTCCAGGGCACGCCGGGCGACGTCCTCGCCGACGTAGCGGCCGAACAGGTCGCGCAGCCGCTGCCGCTCCGATAGGTCGCGCACCATGTCGTTGAAGCCGGCCTGCAGCAGTCCGAGCTCGCTGGCGTCGTAGATCTGCACGTGCGCGTTGTAGTTTCCGCGCTGCACCTCACCGAGCGCCCAGCGCAGCTGACGCAGCGGATCGGCGATCGACATCGCGGTGAGAAGAGTCCCGATCAGCCCGATCACCAGCGCTGCGACCGCCAACAGCAGGATCGGCATCGACAGC
>JAFAWC010000049.1 GCA_019242135.1 Mycobacteriaceae bacterium
GCCGGCCTCGAAGTAGGACCGGTGAATGTGCTCAAGGACGTCGGGCCGGGTGACGTTGAGGATCTCGTTGCAGCCCTCGAGGCCGTTGAAGTCATCGAGTGTCAGATCCGCGGCCTGAAGCATGGTGCCCATGGCGCCGTCACCCACCATGACCTTCTCGGAAAGCGCCGAAAGAAGGTCGGTGTCATAGGCACGACGAGGGGCAGCAGTCACATCAACAGGATAGTCGGTCTAGCAAAATGGCGGTTCCGGCCAAGACAGCGGTGGCGGTGCGGAACGTCGTCGTGGCTGCAGTGGACGCTCTACGCTGAACTTATGACCCCGTCGGATGCTACAGGACGCCTCCAACTGCCCGAGCTGCACGACGCCGCGGTGGTGGCGGCCTTCGAGGGCTGGAATGACGCGGGTGACGCCGCCAGCGATGCGCTGGAGCACCTCGACGCGATCTGGGAAGCCGAGCCCGTTATCGAGATCGACGACGAGGCCTATTACGACTACCAGGTCAACCGGCCGGTGATCCGCCAGGTCGACGGCGTCACGCGTGAGCTGGTGTGGCCGTCGATGCGGATCTCGCACTGCCGCCCCCCGGGCAGCGACCGCGACATCGTGCTGATGCACGGCGTCGAGCCGAACATGCGGTGGCGTACGTTCTGCGCCGAGTTGCTGGCCATCGCCGACAAGCTGAACGTGTCGACGGTGGTCATCCTCGGGGCGCTGCTGGCCGACACTCCGCACACCAGACCCGTGCCGGTGTCGGGTGCGGCCTACTCGCCGGACTCGGCGCACTTCTTCGGGCTCGAGGAGACCCGCTACGAGGGCCCGACCGGAATTGCGGGGGTATTCCAGGACGCCTGTGTGCACGCCGGGATCCCGGCGGTGACGTTCTGGGCGGCTGTCCCCCACTACGTTTCGCAGCCGCCGAACCCCAAAGCGACGGTCGCGCTGCTGCGGCGCGTCGAAGACGTGCTCGACATCGAGGTGCCGCTGGCCGAGCTGCCTGCGCAGGCCGAGGAATGGGAGGCGGCCGTCACCGAGATGACCTCCGACGACGACGAGATCGCCGAGTACGTCTCGCAGCTCGAGCAGCGCGGCGACGCGGACGTGGACATGAACGAGGCGCTCTCGAAGGTCGACGGCGACGCGCTGGCCGCCGAGTTCGAGCGCTACCTTCGGCGACGCGGCCCCGGCTTCAGGGGGTAGAGGTTGGCTTGCGCTCCAGCGCCTCGGTCCGCGCGCTGACGTTGCGGCCCAGGGCGACGGCTTCGGCGTCCATCTTCGGCACCAGTGTCGGCGCGATCTTGCGCAGATCCCGCTCACCGAACCGGGTCGCCAGCAGCGGACGCAGCCATCGCATGAGGCCGACCCACTGCGGGCAGTTGATGCGGCTCTTGCGGGCCTCGATGCCCTTGACGAACGCTTGGCCGCACTTACGCACCGACGTTGTCTTCTTCAGCGGTCCGGGCATCGATCGAACCAGCTCGTCGAAGGAGGCGACCTCGACCTTGCCCTCCTGCACCAACGGGGTGTCGATCCAGGACATGTGCGCCGAGCCGACGTCGACACCGAGGTGGGCGACCTCCAGGCGCAGCGCGTTGGCGAAATGCTCGACACCCGCTTTCGCGGTGCAGTAGGGCGCCAGACCGGGCGCGGTGGCGTATGCGGCCATCGAGGACACGACCAGCACGTAGCCGCGCCGGTCGATCACCGACGACAGCGCTGCTTTGACGGTGTTGAACACGCCGACGACGTTGACGTCGATCAGCGTGGTGAACGCCTGCGGATCGACGTGCAGCACCGACCCGAACGTCGCGATGCCTGCGTTGGCGATGACGACGTCGATGCCGCCGAACCGGTTGATGGCGCGGCTGACCGCAGCCTCCATCGCGGCGAAGTTGCGGACGTCCGCCACAAGTGTGAGCACCCGCTCCCCGCCCAGATCACCTGCGAGGTCGTGCAGCGGTGTCTCATCGAGGTCGGTCAGCACCACCGTCGCGCCCTTGGCGTGCAGTTGTCGCGCCACCTCGGCACCGACCCCGGAGCCGCCGCCGGTGATGAAGACAACTTTGCCGTTCACAGAACCCATACGCGGCAACGTACCCCAACGCGTGGCCTACAACTGCACACCCAGCAAAGCGTCCACGCACATCCGCACCAGCGTGGGTGCGTCGGGGTCAGCCCCGCCGTACTCCAGGGCGTCGGTGGCCCAACCGTCGAGCGCAGCAATGGCGTTCGGGGTGTCAAGGTCGTCGGCGAGATAGCGGCGCACACGGGCGACGACGTCAGCGGCGTCGGGCGCCGCAGTCAGTGCAACGGCCTGTCGCCAGTGCGCCAGCCTGGCCTGCGCGGCGTCGAGCACCTCAGAACTCCAGGACCGATCCGCGCGGTAATGGCCGGCCAACAGGCCCAGCCGGATCGCGGCGGGCTGCACACCGTCAGCGAGCAACCTCGACACCAACACCAAGTTGCCGCGGCTCTTGGACATCTTGTGCCCGTCCCAGCCGATCATCCCGGCGTGCACGTAGTGACGAGCGAAACGCCGCTCCCCCGTGACGCATTCGGCGTGCGCCGCGGAGAACTCGTGATGGGGAAAGATGAG
>JAFAWC010000088.1 GCA_019242135.1 Mycobacteriaceae bacterium
GCGCCGGTTCCCGATGCTCGGCTAAAGTGCCGACTCCCGATGCGCGAGCGCCGATTCCCGATGCTCGGCTAAAGCGCCGGTTCCCGGCACTCGGCTAACCGGCAGCGTTGGCCGGTGCCATGGCGGTGTCCACCGTCGTCGGCTCGCCGGAGAACCCGGCTGCGCGGCGGATCTCGCCGAAAGCATGGATCATCGCGTCCGTTGCCTCATGCACATCGTTGAAGGTGTTGTCATCGGAGAGCACGGCGATGTCGAGCTGATCGACATAGCTCCACACGGTCATGTTGAACGCGCTGCCCGGCGAAAGCACACCGACAGAGTAGATCTCGCTCACCGGGGCGCCGCCGATGTGGCCGCGCTGCCGCGGTCCGGGCACGTTCGACACGGCGACATTCATGAGTTTGTTGTGGTCGGTGTGGCGTGCCTGTCGACGGAACAGCGCCGGCGCGACCGGCGGCGGCAAGTACTCCATGAGGCGCCCCTGTAGCTCCGGACCGAGCAGCTCGTAGTTTTCCTTGGCGATCGCCGTCGACAGCGATGTCAACCGCACCCGCTCGAGCGGATCGTCGATGTGCACGGGCAGCGACACGGTCAGCCCGCCGATCTCGTTGCCGGTAATCCGGTCGGGTGACCGGTTCGTGCTGACCGGGACCGATGTCAGGATCGGCCTGTCGGCTCGGCCGTCGTAGCGCAACAACAGTTCCCGCAGACCACCGCTCGCCATCGCCAGCACGATGTCGTTGAACGTCACGCCGAGCTGTTTCGCTGTCTCTTTCACCTCACCCAGCGAAAGTGCCGCCGTCGCGAACGTCCGCACCGGCGACACCACATGATTGACGAAGGTCGGTGGAGCCTTGAACATTTTCGCCATGTCGGGGTGCTCAGGCCGTTCCTTCGAGCGCCGCCGCACCGCCCCTAATCCCTGAGCAGCGTCTTTGAGCAGGCCCGGCAGAGCGGCGATCTGCTGGAAGTGGTCAAGCTGGGCTTCCCACAACAGCTGCGCTTTCGACGGCGGATCGCAGGGCGACTCGCGGGCACCGGAGTCCTGCTCGGATCCGGCCAGGTCCATCAATCTGGCGAGCAGATTCGCCGAGGCGACCCCGTCGGCCAGCGTGTGGTGCACCTTGCCGATCAACGCAAACCGATCGTCTGCCATGCCGTCGGCGAAATGGAATTCCCACAGGGGCCGGTCACGGTCCAGGGGAGTGCTGGCGATCTGCCCGATGACGTGGTCGAGTTCGCGCCTGCCACCGGGTCCGGGCACCTGCACGCGTCGAAGGTGGTAATCGAGGTCGACGTCGCAGTTCTCCAGCCACATCGGGTGATGCAACCGCCACGGGATGTTAACGAGCCGGTACCGCAGGGGATCAAGAAGGTGCAGGCGGCGGGCAATGGTCTGGCGAAACACGTCGAAGCTGAACTCCCCGTCGAAGTCCGCTGCGTTGATGATCCCGACCTTGAGGGTGTGCGTGTGCAGGTTCGGTGTCTCGCTGTACAGCAGCATGGCGTCCATGCCGTTGAGCCGCCTCATCGCCGTCACCCTTCTGCTCGTGCGACTCGTGGATGATGTCTATCGAAGCACGCGTGGGTGGCGATGACAGGCGATTCACGCAGGGCGCCGGAGCCACCCCGGCGAGTCGGGCTTAAAAAATGCTCTCTCGATCAGAGAATGTGATTCTCACTACGCTGCGCGCACGAAACCGTGTGCGCAGAAGTCCCACACCTCGTCACTGGTGATCGGATGCGTGGCGGCGTCGTCTGAGTCGGCGCCGGACTGCTGGGCGACGAACATGACCGTCTGCATGAGCATCGCCGCGATTCTGCGCGGGTTGACCTCAGCGCGCAGTTGGCCCGCGGCCCGCGCGTCCTCCATCAGCTCGGTCAACAGCGCGTGCAGCGGTGCATGCGCCACCTTGACTTCCGAGGGGTGCGAGACGAGTAGCCGAGGAGCGAAGTCGGTGAACAACGGCCGTTTCGCATCCGGATCCGAGCGTGATGTCTCAAACAGCAGCTTGACGGCGACCTTCAGCCGTTCGAGCGGATCGGAGCGGCCCTCGGTCGCGGCCCGAATCTGGTCGGCCGATCGGCTGAGCGCGTCCTCGAACAGTGCGAGCAAAAGTTCGTGTTTGCCGTCGAACTGCAGGTAGAAACTGCGTAGAGACTGGCGAGAGCGGTCGACCACCTCTTGGACCGTGAAGTCGGTGCTGCCCTTCTCGATGATGATGGCTTGAGCGGCGTCGAGGAACCGTTGCACCCGCTGGGCGGCGCGCAGCTTCGCGGTCTTGATGGAGCGCTCGACCGCGCGCTGCTTCCAGGCCGGCTCTTCGCTGGGGCTTGTCATCGCCTGCTCGAATGCTTACCGAAATGCGAGAACATGATTGAACTGTAGCGGAGAACGCCGTGCAATCGCGGACTATGGAGACCCGCTCGCCGATGTGTCCGAGATTGTAACTTTCGCATGATGAGAATATTATTCTCTTTTAGCTTGTTGAGGAAGTCCTACCTGAAACGACCGAAGTGAAACGACCGAGCCCTCAAGCGTTAGTAAGGGGCAGACTTTGGGGAACCCAGAGCAGATGCCGCACCGAGGGTCGACGATGATTCCGGCGAACTGGGGTCGCAGCTGGCCGCGCCGGCGCGAACTGCGTTATCGACGACGGATACCCGTACGCCGCATCGTGCTGCTGTGGTGCCGGGCGCCCGCCGACGGTGACGGCCGGTCACAAGTCGACGAGCCGCGGCGCTGAGCCCCGTCTGAGAACTTCCGATCCGGCCTCCCGGGTGAGCTCTCGGCAGCTTCCGAGCAGTCCATCGAGCAGCAGCGCGCGCCGCACGTGTCGGTGAAGGTCGTGTTCGGCGGTGAAGCCGATACCCCCGAGCACCTGCTGGCAGTGCTTCGCCGTGGTGAGGGCCGCCTGTCCCGCCGCCGCTTTGCCCAGGAGGGCGCCCAGGTCATCGCCGGCGGACCGCAGGGTCGCTTCGGCGCCCTCGATGGCCACCAGGGCCTCGGCCAGCCGGTGCCGAACGGCTTGAAACGACGCGATCGGCCGCCCGAACTGCACGCGATCCAGCGCGTGCCGGCGCGCCAGCGTCAACATGGCCCGGCTGGTTCCGACCAGCCACCATCCCAGCGCCCGTCGGCCCGCCGTCAGTGGTATGGAATCGCCGTGCGCGACACGGTGAATCGGCACCTCTTCGTCTAACGCGCTCCTCGGTTGGTCGGTGCGCTCCCAAACCACCCACGAACCGCCCGCGAACGGCAGCGCCACGGTCTCATCGCCTGCTCGTCGCGCCTCTCGTACCACAACATCGTTCAGCACGGGCGCGTGCGCGCCCGTTTCACCGAGCAGCCCGAAGACCAACGGGATTGCGATCTGAGGCGCGTCGTCGAGCATTTCCAGCCAGCCGATACCGGCCAACGCCCGGTCGAGTTCCTGGCCCGATGAAGCCAGCATCGTCTTCCGCAGCGTCTCTTCGAGCAATGCGAAATCGTCTGCGTCCACCATCACTCCTTACCGAGCTCGAGCAGCCGACGGGCGATGATGTTGCGTTGGATTTCGGCGGTGCCGCCGTAGATGGTCGCTGCACGCGAATACATGAACTCGGTGCGCCACCCAGTGTCGTCGAGTTCGACCGCGCCGGGCAGCAGATCGCGGGCGGTGTCATACAGCCGCTGCTCGGCGCTGGCCAGTAGCACCTTGTCGATCGACGTCTCCGCGCCCAACCGCGCCCCGTCGGCCAGCCGGTGCTGTGTTGCTCGGGATCGGCAGCGCAGAGTGTGCAGCGCCAGATACGCGGAGCCGAGCTCCGATTCGTCGGGGTCGCTCGCCTCGGCGACGAGTCGGTCGAATCGGGTGTACAAGTAGGCGATCCGCTGCCAAAAGCAAGTCGACCGCTCGTAGGGCAGCAGGTCCATCGCCACCTGCCAGCCATCGCCCGGCTTACCGAGCATCCGGTCCGCGGGTATCACCACGTCGTCGAAGTACACCTCGCAGAACTCGTCGACCCCGTGCATCGTGCGCAGCGGTCGAGTGCTGATGCCGGGGGAGTCCATATCGACGAAGAACGCCGTGATTCCGCTGTGGCCCGGCGCGGTACGGGTGAGCAGGACGCACCGGGTGGAGAATTGCGCGAAGCTGGTCCAGACCTTCTGCCCGTTGACGATCCAATCGTTGCCGCGCGGGGCGGCGCGGGTGGACAGTGACGCCAGATCGCTGCCGGATCCCGGCTCGGAGAAGCCCTGACACCACATTTCCCGCCCCGACAGCAGCCGGGGCACCATGTCCGCGGCCAGTGCGGCGGGCGCGTAGTCGATCATCGTCGGCGCGAGGACCTCGACCATCGAGTAGGGCCCCGGCTCGGCGAGGCCGCGCCCGACAATCTCTTCGCCGACTACCGCGCGCAGGATCGGGGGGCCGCCCAGGCCGCCGACCTCAGCGGGCCATCCGTAACGCATCCAATCGGCGTCGTAGAGGGCCCGGTGGACCCGGGCAAGCTGCTTGATGTGGCCTGCGAGTGAGTGGTCCGGCCCCGGGCTCAGGTCGTTGTCCTCGAGCCAGGCGCGGAGTCGGAACCGAAACGTCGCGACGTCCATGACACTCATGCAGAAGTCGGCGGCCCGGCTCCCGGGGCCTGGGCCGGCACCGACGCCGGGCGTGGGCGCCCGACTGCGTGGGGACGGCCGGAGTCGTGTGCGCCGCTTCGACGGATGAACGTCATCGCCCGGGTCCGGAGCCGCCAGCCGTCGGCCGTGCGCACGTAGGTGTCGCGGTAGTAGCCGATGCGCATGTCGTGAGTGGCATGGTCGACGAAGCACAGCGGCTGTGTGCCGGCCGCGGTGTCGCCATCGAGGTCGACCAACGCGGTACCGGTCAGGAATAAGCCTTTCGGGGCGGCCGCGACCAGCTCCGGGAACTGATCGAGCCCGTACGTGTCGCCGAACGCACTGTAGGTGCCGTCGGGCGTGAAAACCTTGACCAGGCCGTCGAGGTCCTCCTGGGTGATGGTCACCGCGTAGCGGGCCAGCAACTGCTGGATTTCGACCAGGTCCTCAGTGGGAGTTGGCATACACCTTCCCGCCTTTCATCACGAAGTTGACGTTGCGCGTGCGCGTGATGTCGCGCAACGGATCTCCGGGCACGGCGATGACGTCGGCGAGTTGTCCCTCGGCCAGCCGGCCGCGGTCGGTGACGTTGATCAGCTCGGCGGCGACGATCGTCGCCGCGCGCAGCACGTCCACTGGCGCCATGCCCCACTCGACCAGGGTTATGAGCTCATCGGCGTTGTGTCCGTGCGGAATCGCGGGGGCATCGGTGCCGACCGCGATCTTGACTCCGGCCTCGTAGGCTGCTTTCACCGAGGTGCGCGCCTTGGGAAACATTTCGGCGGCCTTGGCCTGCAACTCGGCGGGCGCCTTCGAGACATCCATCGCCTCGGCCAACCGCCGCGTCGTCACCAGGAAGGTGTCGTGCTCGACGAGCTTCGCGATCGCCTCATCGTCGATCAAGAAACCGTGTTCGATGCAGTCGATGCCGGCGTCGACGGCATGCTTGACAGCTTCGGCGCCGTGCGTATGTGCGGCGACACGCAGGCCGCGACGGTGCGCCTCGTCGACGATGGCCCGTAGCTCCTCATCCGAATAGTGTTGTGCGCCTGGCTCTCCGGTCAGCGACATCACGCCGCCCGAGCAGCACACCTTGATCAGCTGCGCGCCGTGCTTGATCTGATAGCGCACGGCCTTGCGCACCTCGTCGACACCGTTTGCGATGCCCTCTTCGACGCTGAGGTCAAGAACGTGCGGCGCAAACGCGGCGAACATCGTCGGGTCCAGATGGCCGCCGGTCGGCGTGATGGCATGTCCTGCGGGCACAATTCGCGGACCATCGATCCAGCCGGCGTCAATCGCCTTGCCCAACGCCACGTCCAGGAGGTAGCCGCCGGTCTTGACGAACAGACCAAGGTTGCGCACGGTGGTGAATCCCGCGCGCAGTGTCCGACGGGCGTTGCCGACTGCGCGCAGCAGTCGCGTCGGGGGATCGTCTTGAACCTGCGACAGCCCGGGTGTTTCGCCGCGCCCGCCCATGAGGAGGTTGACCTCCATGTCCATCAACCCGGGCAGCAGGACCGACTCGCCGAGGTCGATCACTTGCCCTTCCGAGCCGTCAGAGCTACCACCGACACCCCCGACCCCGACGATCCGGTCGGACTCGATCCGCAGGATGCCCGGCCGGATGATCGTGCCGGCGTCGACGTCAAGCAGCCCACCGGCCTTGAGCGTCAGCACCCCTCAGATCACCGGTTCCCTGATCAGTTCAACCCAGGCGGCGCCGCTGTCGGGAACACGCGGTTGCTTCCACGCCTCCACCGGAAACGACACCATGACCAGCGATTGCATGAGGTGCATCAGCGTCCGCGCGTCTTCGGGGAGATCGTCTAACGCGAACTTGTCACAGTAGGCGATCACGTCGTGCAAACGCGGGAATGCGGCATCGTAGAAAGCCTGCATCTGGTCCATCGTCGAGGCCAGTCTCTTGGCATACCGCTCGGGCTCAGTGGGAAGGTCCCAGTCGAGATAGGGCTCGAGGTCAGCGAATTCAGCGGGCAGAGCCATTGTGTGCCTCCTTGGCACCGTTGCTGCGATAGTTGTCGACGTAGTCCCCGGTCACCTTGTGCAGGTGCCGGAGCAGGATTTCCTGGTCACACAACGGAAACTCGCTGACCACTTTCGTCCCGATCATGGTTTGGGTGGCTTCCAGCGTGTTGCTGTCCTGAAGCGCGTACTCCTTGAACGTCACCGCGGCCAGCTCCTGGGCCAGCCGTTCGCGCGCGTCCCGGGGAGGCACGAAATACAGCGTCGTCTCGAAGATGTGCTTGTCGACGGTGGTCGGCCAGTAGTGATAGGTCAGATACCAGCCGGGCGCCCAGATCAGCAGCATGAAGTTGGGAAAGAAGTGCCACGAGTCGATGCCCCACTGAGAGGCTCCGGTCGGGTTGACGCCCGGCGGCAACTGGTCGAGCTGCTCGATGACGTCAGGCCGGTCCCATGGGCCGAACAAGCCGCTGCGCAGGGCCTGGTCCATGGGTTTCACCATGCTCAGGTCCGCGGGCGGCGACTGACCTCCCCACGTGGAGATCATTCCGTGCGGGCTGGCCAGCTCGTAGTACAACGCCTCGAACCCGTACTGCATGATCTTGGCCGCTTCCTCCGGGGTGTACTGCTTTTGGTGCAGCACCGGCGCGTGGTAGAACTCGGCGAACGCGTCGATGAACAGCTTCCAGTTGCTGCCCACCTCCGCTTTGTAGGAGTAGACCTCGGTCATCTCGTGGAACGGGTAGCCTTCGATACCCTTGGCCAGCGGGCCGAGGTACTCGGCCAACGGCTGCGCGTTGTCATCGAAGTTGATGAAGATGAACCCTTCCCACACCTCGCAACGCACCGGCTTCAGCCCGAACTGGCTTTTGTCGAGGTCGAAGAATTCCTCCTCCTGCTGAACGAACGTCAGGTCGCCGTCGAGGTTGTACCGCCAGGCGTGGTATTTGCAGGTGAACTGCCTGCACGTGCCGGCCGTCTCCTCGTGCGGATAGTCGTTCCAGACCAGCTTGTTGCCGCGGTGACGGCAGACGTTGTTGAACGCCTTGATCGACCCGTCCTTGGTTTTCACCAGGATCACAGAAAACCCCGGACCGACCGACGGCAGCTCCTTGGTGAAGTAGCTGCCGGTCCGCGGCAGCCGCTCCACGCGACCGACGTTCAGCCAGGTCTTTTTGAAGATCGCTTCGCGCTCGGCTTCGAAGAACGCCGGGTCGATCGAATCGGTGTAGTCGACCGGCGCGGTACCGAGTTCTGGATAGTGTTCTGTCCAGCTACCCTCGGCTGGCTTGGTGAAATGAGGCAACCGTCTACCCTTCCTGTTCTAACTCGACGCCAAATGTCTTGAGGGCCATGGCCACTGTGATGTAGCAGCCGACGGTGAAAACGAAGTCCATGCGCTGTCGCTCGTCGAAGCGCTCGCTGAGCGCCGACCACGTCGCATCTGACAACTCGAACTTGTCGAACAACTCGTCCACAGCGCGCACAACCGTGCGGTCGAACCCGTCGGTGGTGTCGCCGAGCCGCACCGCGGAGATCTCGTCTTCGGTGAGTCCCGCCCTCAGCCCGAGCTTGACGTGCTGGGACCACTCGTAATCACAGTCAGTGCGGTGCGCGACCCTCAGGATCGCCGTTTCCCGGAGTCGGGGCGGCAGCGTGGAGCGATACAGCAGGTGGGTGTTGAATCGCAGAAACGCCTTGGTCAGCGCGGGATGACGGACGAAGGTCGCAAGGATGTTGCTTGCGGCGTCTGGATTGCGCCGGTCCTCGGGAAGCATGACCGCAAGCGCCTCCTGCACGGCGTCGTCCCACCGGTCGGCGGGCAACGGGGGCAGTCGCACGGCACTATCCTCTCAGATCCGAGAATCAGATTCTCCAATTTCGCCTAACAGGTTTCCACGTTTCGGCCCGTTGGTCAATGGGACGGCTCTTGACGTGGGCGGGCGGTTCTCGGGACATTGGGCGGAAGACCCCTGGCCGGAGAGAGGGACTAGACTGTGGACATTGATTCTCGCACTACGAGAAGATAGTTTCCAAAGACAGAGAACCTGAGGTCGCAAGGGCGCCGCGGCGTCGATCGAAAGGAACGGCATTGATGAACAAAGACGACATGATTTTGATCAGCGTCGACGACCACATCGTCGAACCGCCCGATATGTTCAAGAACCACCTGCCGAAGAAGTACGTCGACGACGCGCCGCGACTGGTGCACAACCCCGACGGCTCGGACACCTGGCAGTTCCGCGACACGGTGATCCCGAACGTCGCGCTTAACGCGGTCGCGGGCCGCCCGAAGGAGGAGTACGGGCTCGAGCCGCAGGGACTCGATGAGATCCGGCCGGGCTGCTACAACGTCGATGAGCGGGTCAAGGACATGAACGCGGGCGGGATCTTGGGTTCGATCTGCTTTCCGTCGTTCCCCGGTTTCGCGGGTCGGCTGTTCGCCACCGATGACCCGGAGTTCTCCCTTGCGTTGCTGCAGGCCTACAACGACTGGCACATCGACGAGTGGTGCGCGGCGTACCCGGCCCGTTTCATCCCGATGGCGCTGCCGGTGATCTGGGACGCCGAGGCGTGCGCGGCCGAAGTGCGCCGAGTGTCCAAGAAGGGCGTCCACGCGTTGACGTTCACCGAGAACCCCGCGGCGATGGGTTATCCGAGCTTCCACAACGAATACTGGAAACCGCTGTGGGAAGCGTTGTGCGACACGAACACTGTGATGAATGTGCACATCGGGTCCTCGGGCAGGTTGGCCATCACCGCGCCCGATGCGCCGATGGACGTGATGATCACACTGCAGCCGATGAACATCGTGCAGGCTGCTGCCGACCTGTTGTGGTCACAGCCGATCAAGGATTACCCCGACCTGAAGATCGCGCTGTCCGAAGGCGGCACCGGCTGGATTCCGTACTTCCTCGAACGCGCGGACCGCACGTTCGAGATGCACTCGACGTGGACGCATCAGGACTTTGGCGGCAAATTGCCGAGCGAGGTTTTCCGCGACCACTTTCTGACCTGTTTCATCAGTGACCACGTGGGTGTGCAGCTGCGCAACGATGTCGGCATTGACAAC
>JAFAWC010000098.1 GCA_019242135.1 Mycobacteriaceae bacterium
TGTCCGCGGTCGCGACGGCCTTTCGCTGCGTGACTTCTGGGCGGCGGAAGGACCGATGTCCTATCTCGGATTGGCCGTCACCGGCTTCCCCAACCTGTTCATCGTCCAGGCGCCGGGAAGCCCATCGGCGACAACGAACTTCGTGGCCGCTCTCGAGCAGCACGTGGAATGGATCAGTGACTGCATCGGTTATCTGCGTGCGCATGGGCACCGCGTGATCGAGGCGCTGCCACATGCACAGCGCGAGTGGATCGAACACACAACGTCGCTCGTCGCGTCGACGGTGCTGGTTCATCCGACCTGCAACTCCTGGTACAACGGCGGAAACGTGCCCGGCAAGAAACGGATGTACATGGCCTACGTGGCGGGCATTCCGGAGTACCGCCGTCGGTGCGACGAGATCGCGGCCGGCGGATACTCGGGCTTCACGCTCGGATAGGGGCCTGACATGCACGCGCTCAAGGAATTCGGTGGTGTGGTGCCGCGAGCGGTGGCGGGCCTGAGGTCCTCGGATTGGTCGCCTGCGTCCCCGCGGGGGATGCGTCAGCTTTTCGAAGTGGTGCTCGACCAACTCGCGTTGAGCGGGATGTCGCTGATCGGCGCCGGTGAGCTGCCCGCGATCCTACCGCCGAGCACATATGCGGCCGCCGCGCAGGAGTTGTCGGCGCTGGGCGTGCAGGATGCGCACGCCGATCCGCCGCCACTGCGGATTCGCGCCATCCGACGGCGCCAGATCGCCGGATTGCGCTATGAGAGGCTGCAATTCGAGCACGACTCGCGGTTGCCCGGGGTCCTGACGGATCAAGGCTTCGGTGGTTCGGCAATCGCCGGAGCCTACCTTTGTCGCCACGACGGCGGTCCGCGGCCGTGGGTCGTGTGGGTGCACGGGGCGGGCCAGGGCCAGCCACTGGATCTGTTGATGTCGCGGGCCGGGCGCCTGCACCACACGCTGGGCTTCAATGTTGCGCTTCCCATCCAGCCGGGACACGGGTTCCGCCGCACCGCGTGGCCGGTCTATCCGGACCGCGAACCGCTGGCCAACGTCGCGGGAATGATGCGCGCCGTGTCGGAGGTGCGGGCGATCGTGCGCTGGATTGAGCCTGAGGCCAGCAGTATTGCGGTCGCGGGAGTTTCGATGGGCAGCCCGGTGGCCGCGCTCGTGTCCCAGCTGGAAACCCGGGTCGACGCCGTCGCGGTGTACGCACCGATTCTCGGGCTGAACGCGATGATCGCCCATCATCTTGCGCGCGGGGGCCCGTCAAGCGAGCGCTTCCGCCCGTTGCTGCAGTCGGCCGATGTTTCGGCGATCACCTCGGTGATCGACCCGGTCGCACTTGAGCCGCTGCCAGCGCCGGAGCGTCGGCTGGTGGTGGGGGCTCGCAACGATCAAATGGCCCTTCGCGCACCGGCTCTCGCGCTGCACGAACGATGGGGCGGTCAACTGTACTGGTACGACGGCAGCCACGTTGGGCACATATTCTCCCGCCGGATCCAGGCCGTCACGGAGACATTTCTCGCCGATGCGCTCACGGCGTGATCACGGTGCGGGTTACCGGCTCCGCGATGGTCTGTCGGCAGTAGATGCCGCGCTGCAGCGCCGTCAGCAGCGCGTTGCGAGTGTCGCGGGGGTCGATGAGTTCGTCGAACCCCATGTGCTCGGCCGAGCGGTACGACGCCTGCAGCTCCAACTCGCGCAGCTTGGCCGCGACGTCCTGCTCGGCATGGGATGCGCGGCTCAGCGCGGCCGCACTCATCGCGCCCATCGTCGCGCCGGGGTAGGCGAAGGTGGCGACCTGGTCATCGAACCCCAGCAACGACATCACCATCGAGCCGAAGCCGTACGCCTTTCGCAAGGTCACGTGCAGCTTCACCGTGGTGGCCGCCGTCTGAGCAGCAAACATCCTTGCCCCGCTGCGCAACACGCCGCTGTGCTCGGACTGACTCCCGGGAAGCATCCCGGGGTTGTCGGCCAGAAACACGATCGGCAGGTGGAATGAATCGGCGACGGTGATGAAGTGCGCGGCCTTGTCTGCGGCGTCGGCGTCGATGGAGCCGGCCAGCACCTTGGGCTGGTTGGCCACGACTGCCACGGGCTCGCCACCGAGATGGGCGAGCGCGCAGATGATCGCCCGGCCGAACGTCGGCTGCACCTCGAACCAGTCAGCTCTGTCGAACACCACGTCGAGCACCGCGCGCATGTCATAGATCCGGCGGTTGTCGCGGGAGACGACGTCGAGCAGCTCGGGTGTGGCGCGCGGACCGGTCGTCTCATCGGCGGGACGGGGGCACGGATAGGACCACGCGCTTGACGGAAAATACGAAAGGTACCGGCGAATGTCCTCGAGCACGGCCGAGTCGTCCTCGTTGACGTTGTGCACCACTCCGCTGGGCACGGCGACATCGGGACCGCCGAGCTCTTCCTTCGAGATTTCCTCTCCCGTGGATTCTTTCACCACCGGCGGCCCCGCGGTGAATATCGCGCCGTGCCGGCTCATGATCGTGAAGTCACACACCGGCGCGACCAGCGCCCCGTGCCCGGCAGACGGACCCAGCACTGCCGCGACGGTCGGGACCATGCCGGAGCACTTCGCTTGCGCGAGTAGGTCGGTGGGTGTGCGACCGTAATGGCCTCCCGGGCGGAAGCCGGCTCCCTCGAGCAGCATGATGAGCGGGATTTTGTTGCGCAGCGCCAGTTCGGCGAGCCGATATCGTTTGGAGTTGCTGCCCGGCGCAATGGTGCCGGCCAGGGTGGTGAAGTCCTCCGCCCCGACCATCACCGCGCGGCCGTTGATTTCGCCGGAGCCGGCCACGATTCCATCGGCCGCGGCCTCGCCGCCGACGAGCGTGCCGAACTCGCAGAACGTCGCCGTGTCCAGGAGACGTTCGACGCGCGCGCGAGCGTCGAGTTTGCCCTTCTCGCGATGTCTGGCCAGCCGCTCCGGACCGCCCATGCCCCATGCGTGCTGACGACGACGCTCGAGGTCGCCGAGCGTGTCCTCCCAGCCTTCGTCCCTCGTCATGGCTGCGTCCTACTCTGTGCTCCGACCCGGAATCACGCTTTCGCGCTGACCATACTGAATCGCTTACTGTATCTCCCATGACTGTCGGCCCGGTGCCGCGCCTCAAGATCGACGCGGGCATCCCCGGTGACCTCGAACGCGTCCCTGCGGAGGCACCGGCTCTGGAAAGCCAGGGTTATGACGGATGCTGGTCGGCCGAGATCAACCACGATCCCTTCCTTCCGCTGATGCTGGCCGCCGAGCACACTTCCCACATCGAGCTGGGCACCAGCATCGCGGTGGCGTTCGCGCGCAGCCCGATGACGGTCGCCAACGTCGCGTGGGATCTTCAGGCCTACTCCAGGGGCCGTTTCATACTCGGGCTGGGATCTCAGATCCGGGCTCACATCGAGAAGCGGTTCAGCATGCCGTGGGGCCATCCGGTGCAGCGCATGCGCGAGTTCGTGGTTGCGCTGCGGGCGATCTGGTCGTGCTGGCAGGACGGCAGCCCGCTGCGCTTCGAAGGCGACTTCTACACCCACAAGCTCATGACACCGATGTTCGTTCCCGACCCTCAACCCCACGGCGTTCCGAAAGTCTTCGTCGCCGCCGTCGGCGAAGCGATGACCGAGATGTGCGGCGAGGTTGCCGACGGCCTGCTCGGCCACGCGTTCACCACGAAACGCTATCTCGATGAAGTCACGGTTCCCAGGCTGATGCGCGGGATCGAGCGCTCCGGCCGCGCGCGCCGCGACGTTGCGCTGGTTTCCCCGGTGTTCGTGGTCACCGGTGACCGGGAGACCGAACTGGCGGCGGCAGCGGCGGCGACGCGAAAGCAGATCGCGTTCTACGGATCGACGCCCGCCTACCGCAAAGTGTTGGAGCTGCACGGCTGGGGGGACCTGCAGGACGAGCTGCGCCGGCTGTCGCTGCAAGGCGACTGGGATGCGATGGGATCGCTCATCGACGATGACATCCTCGACGCGTTCGCAGTGGTGGCGCCGACCGACGAGTTGGCCGCGCGACTGCGTGATCGCTGCGCCGGCGTGATCGACCGCGTCCTGCTGGGCCTGCCCAAGAGCCTGCCGCGGACCAAAGTCGCCGCCATACTGCACGAGTTGCGTACGCCCTGAAAAAGACTGCATGTCCGGCGGATCTCCTCGACTGGCAGTGTTTGGCAGTGCGCGGCGTGGTCCTGGCAGTGCCTGCTGAGCAGCATCGAGGGTGTTCGACGACTCCACTCCCGCCCCGAAGGAGCATCCGATGACCGCTCTGACCACCCGCCCGCTTTCCTCCTCCACCGACGCGCTGCTGCGCTTCGCGTTGCGCGCCGACGCGACGCTCACCGGGATTGCCGGGGTCGCGGTTGCCGCGTTCGCCGACCCGCTGTCGACGATCAGCGGTTTGTCACCCACGACCGAATACCTGATCGGCGCCGCCTTCGTCCTCTACGGCGCGGTGGTGTACTGGCTGGCCGCGCTGCCAAGCCTGCGCAGCGTGGGCATCGCCATCAGCGTTGCCAACGCGATAGGCACCTTGGCCACCCTGGCGATCGTCGTGACCGGCGCCGCGCCACTGACCGAGGCCGGGATCGCGGTGACCGCGGCGACGGGCGTGTACACCGCGTTCTTCGCCTACTTCCAGTACCTCGGGGTGCGCCGTCTGCAGGCGTGACCCCTACATGCCGGTGCGGAGCCTCGCCGGTGGTGCATGATGCGAGCCGCTCCGCACCGGCTTTCCCCTGCCTGAGCCAACGACCGCGATGAGCCGCTTGCGCGAAGAGCCAACGACCGCGATGAGCCGCTTGCGCGAAGAGCCAACGACCCAGTCAGAGCTTCCGCAGCCGCAACCGGTTGATCGAGTGGTCGGCATCCTTGCGAAGCACCAGCGTCGCGCGCGGTCGGGTGGGCAGGATGTTCTCGATCAGGTTAGGGCGGTTGATGGACCGCCAGATCTCGCGAGCGGCGGTGACGGCCTGCTGGTCGTTCAGCGACGAGTAATGGTGGAAGTGCGAGGCCGGATTGGCGAACGCGGTGGACCGCATCGTTAAAAACCGGGAGACGTACCACTGCTCGATGTCCTCGATGCGGGCGTCGACGTAGATCGAGAAGTCGAAGAGGTCCGACACCATCAGCGTTGGACCGGTCTGCAGCACGTTGAGCCCCTCCAGGATCAGGATGTCGGGGTGGCGCACGGCGTGTATCTCGCCGGGCACGATGTCGTAGAGCAGGTGGGAGTACACGGGTGCGCACACTTTGTCTGCACCCGACTTGACCGCAGTGACGAACCGCATCAGGGCGCGGCGGTCGTAGCTTTCCGGAAAGCCCTTGCGGTGCATAAGGTTTCGCCGAGTCAGCTCGCCATTAGGGTACAGGAAGCCGTCGGTGGTGACCAGATCCACCCGCGGGTGGTGTTCCCAGCGCGCGAGCAGCGCCTGCAGAACGCGCGCGGTGGTGGACTTGCCGACCGCCACGCTGCCCGCGACACCGATGACGAACGGAACCGGCCGCACCGGCTGGTGTTGCTCTCCGAGGAACTCGTTGGTCGCGGCGAACAGCCGCTGCCGCGCGGCGACCTGCAAGTGGATCAACCGAGCCAGCGGCAGGTAGACCTCGGCGACCTCGGTCAGGTCGATCTGCTCCCCGAGGCCGCGCAGCCGGAACAACTCCTCCTCGGTCAGCGGCAGCGGGGTTGATTTCCGCAGTTCGCGCCATTGTGCCCGGTCGAACTCGACGTACGGGCTGGGCTCGCTCGGCCGCGCCATGGGGTCATCCTTGCAGGACTGGCCGCTCACTCAACCGCGGCCTCAGCATTGCGACGGGCCCGACACAACCGGGCGATAGGCTGGCGGCCATGACCGCAGAGCCTGTGACCACGCAGTCGGCACCCGGTGCCGAGTATTCCGACACCGCCGGCGCGGCTTTCCGCGCAGTGCTGCAGGTGATGGAGTCCGTCGAGCCGCGGATCGCGGCTGCGACGCGCAAAGAGCTTGCTGACCAACGCGATTCGCTGAAATTGATCGCCAGCGAGAACTATGCCTCGCCTGCTGTGTTGCTGACCATGGGTAACTGGCTGTCCGACAAATATGCCGAGGGCACGGTCGGCCATCGGTTTTACGCGGGCTGCCAGAACGTCGACACGGTGGAATCGGTGGCAGCCGAACACGCCCGTGAACTGTTCGGCTCCCCATACGCCTACGTCCAGCCGCACTCGGGAATCGACGCCAACCTCGTCGCGTACTGGGCGATCCTGGCCACCCGCGTTGAGGCGCCGAGTCTGGCAGAGCTGGGCGCCAAGCATGTCAACGACCTGGCCGAGCCGGACTGGGAGCGGTTGCGGGCCAAGCTCGGCAACCAGCGCCTGCTGGGCATGTCCCTGGACGCCGGCGGCCACCTCACCCACGGCTTCCGGCCGAACATCTCGGGAAAGATGTTCCACCAGCGCAGCTACGGCACCGACCCGGCTACCGGGTTGCTGGACTACGGAGCGGTCGCGGCTGCGGCGCGCGAGTTCAAGCCGCTGATCCTGGTGGCCGGCTATTCCGCCTACCCGCGGCGGATCGACTTCGCGAAGATGCGCGAGATCGCCGACGAGGTGGGCGCGACCCTGATGGTTGACATGGCCCACTTCGCAGGCCTGGTGGCCGGCAAGGTCTTCACCGGTGACCAAAATCCGGTGCCCCACGCCCACGTCACGACGACGACCACCCACAAGTCGCTGCGCGGACCGCGCGGCGGGCTGGTGCTGGCGACCGAGGAGTACTCGGACGCCGTGGACAAGGGCTGCCCGATGGTGCTGGGCGGTCCGCTGTCGCACGTGATGGCCGCCAAGGCGATCGCGTTGGCCGAGGCTCGCCAACCAGCGTTCGCCGCCTATGCCCGGCAGGTCGCCGATAACGCCAAGGCGCTGGCCGACGGCTTTCTGCGGCGCGGCGCGCGGCTGGTCACTGGCGGAACCGACAACCACATCGTCCTGCTCGACGTGACGTCGTTCGGGCTGACGGGCCGCCAGGCCGAGTCCGCGCTGCTGGACTCCGGTGTCGTCACGAACCGCAACGCGATCCCGTCGGATCCCAATGGCGCCTGGTACACCAGCGGGATCCGGCTCGGCACGCCGGCGTTGACCACCCGCGGATTCGGGACTACGGAGTTCGACCGGGTCGCCGAGATGGTTGTCGAGGTGTTGGCGAACACCACTCCGCAGGGCAGTTCGAAGGCGAAGTACGCCCTGGCCGACGGCACGGCACAGCGGGTGCACGCCGCCGCGGCGGAGCTGCTCGCCGTAAACCCGCTCTATCCGGGCCTGGCACTCTAAACGCGGCACGCCGCGCCGAATTTTACGATTTCCACATATTTGAGTTACTGTAACTGCATGGCACAGAAACCTGCTCTGACGCCGCTGATGGCCGAGCTGGAACCTGTGGTCGGGGAGAACTGCCGCCGCCACATCGAGACAGCTCAACCGTGGTACGCGCACGAATTCGTGCCGTTCGACCGCGGCGAGAACTACAAGTTCCTCGGCGGCCGGGATTGGGACCCGTCGCAGGCCACGCTGCCCAGGCACATCACTGACGCGCTGGAGATCCTGTTGATCACCAAGGACAACGTGTCCGGTGTGCACCGCGAGTTCGTCGAGCATTTCATCCTCGAGGACTGGTGGGGCATGTGGATCGGCCGCTGGACGGCCGAGGAACACCTGCACGCGATCGCGCTGCGCGAGTACCTCGTGGTGACCCGTGACATCGACCCGGTGGCCAACGAGGCCGTCCGCGTCGAACACGTGATGAAGGGCTACCGCGCCGACCACTTCAGCAAGATCGAGACCCTGGTGTTCCTTGCATTACGCGAACGTGAATACGCCGTGTTCTGCCGCAGGTTGGCCCTCCAGATCGACGACCCGACGCTGCGCGCCATGATCGAGAACATCGCCGCCGACGAGGAGCGGCACATGCAGTTCTTCGAGAACCTGGTCGCGGCGTGCCTGCGCCTGGAGCCGGAGGATACGATCGCAGCGATCGCCGCGCGCTCGGCCGAGTTGCAGGTCGTCGGCGCCGACATCGACGCGTATAAGGACAAGGTCGTCGCCGTCGCCGACGTCGGCATTTTCGACGAAAACCTGATGCGTCAAGGTGTCTCGGACTCGATCGCGGCCTGGGGACTGGCGGATCGGGCCGAGCTCGCAGATTTCATTCGCTGACCCGTCTGCTCTTCGCGCAAGCGCTCATCGCGGTCCGTCTGCTCTTCGCGCAAGCGCTCATCGCCGCCCACGGCGCGCCTGCGAGGCGGGGATGGCGGCACGAGGGTAGCGTCGCATTCGATGGCTAGCGACATGCTCTGCTGTCCGGGCGGTACCCGAGCTTCGACTTCCACGGGACCGGCCCCGGTCCCGGCACCGCCGCGACCGCCGAGACGCCCCCGCGGGGCCGCGCGGGCTCGAGGAGCTCCACGTGACCGATTCGCCGTCACTTGTCCGCACGTACGTGCTCGACACGTCGGTGCTGCTGTCCGACCCGTGGGCATGCACCCGGTTCGCCGAGCACGAAGTGGTGGTCCCGTTGGTGGTGATCTCCGAGTTGGAGGCCAAACGGCACCACCACGAGCTGGGCTGGTTCGCGCGACAGGCATTGCGGTTGCTCGACGACCTGCGCCTCGAGCACGGTAGGCTCGATCAGCCGATTCCCGTTGGGGCCCAAGGTGGCACACTGCACGTCGAACTCAATCACAGCGATCCCGCGGTGCTGCCTGCAGGGTTTCGCACCGACACCAACGACGCGCGCATCCTGACCTGCGCGGCCAACCTGGCCGCCGAGGGCAAGCGGGTGACGCTGGTGAGCAAGGACATCCCGCTGCGGGTGAAGGCCGGCGCCGTCGGGCTGGCCGCCGACGAGTACCACGCCCAGGACGTGATTGTGTCGGGCTGGACCGGCATGGCCGAGCTGGACGCGACCGCCTCCGACATCGACGCATTGTTCGACGACGGTGAAATCGACCTG
>JAFAWC010000138.1 GCA_019242135.1 Mycobacteriaceae bacterium
GACCTTGGCGACAATGTCCTTGAACCGCTGCCGGTCCTCGCCGCGCTGGATCGCTTCGAAGTCGGCGCCGATCAGCTCGACGCCGTATTTCTCCAGCACACCGTTCTCGTACAGCGCGACGGCGGTGTTCAAAGCGGTCTGGCCGCCCAGGGTCGCCAGCAGCGCGTCGATCTTGTTGCCCCGCTGCGACTGTTGCGCGATGACTCGCTCCACAAACGCCGGGGTGATCGGCTCGACGTAGGTGTGATCGGCGAACTCGGGGTCGGTCATGATCGTCGCGGGGTTGGAGTTGACCAGGCTGACCTGCAGACCCTCGGCACGCAGCACCCGGCACGCCTGGGTGCCGGAATAGTCGAATTCGCAGGCCTGCCCGATGACGATCGGCCCCGAACCGATGACCAGCACATGGTTGAGATCGGTGCGCCGCGGCATCAGGCGCCCCCCATTCCCGAAACGGTATTCCACGTGGTCTCTACTCGCACTTTCCCACGTGGAATACCGTTTCGGCGCAGATGATCAGCCACCGCGACCCCCCGACAGAACGTCGACGAACTGATCGAACAGATACTCCGCGTCGTGCGGCCCTGCAGCGGCCTCCGGATGGTACTGCACCGAGAACGCCCGCCCGTCCACGAGTTTGATGCCCTCGACCACGCCGTCGTTGGCGCACGTGTGCGAGACGACAGCAGGTCCGAATTCGGTGTCGAACCGCTCCCCCGCCTCGCCTTCCAATGCGAACCCGTGGTTTTGCGCAGTCACCGCGACCCGCTGTGTGGCGTGGTCGATAACCGGCACGTTGATGCCGCGGTGCCCGAACGTCATCTTGTAGGTGGATCGGCCGAGCGCGCGCCCCAGTATCTGGTTGCCGAAACAGATGCCGAACAGCGGAATCCCGGCGCCGATCACCTCGCGGGTCACCGCGACGACATGGTCGGCGGTGGCGGGGTCGCCGGGCCCGTTGGACAAGAACACGCCGTCCGGACGCAGATAAGCGATCTGCTCGAAAGTAACGGAAGACGGCAGCACATGGCTACGGATTCCTCGGCGGGCGAAATTGCGCGGCGTGTTCGTCTTGATGCCGAGGTCCACCGCGGCGACGGTAAACCGCGCGGGCACAGAGGGTTCCACAACATAGCCGGCGTCGGTGCTGACCGCGCCGGCCAGGTCGGCTCCGAGCATCGGCGGCTGATCGCACACCCGACCCAACATCGTCGCGGCGTCGGCGACAGCATCACCGGAGAAGATGCCTGCCTTCATCGAGCCGCGGGTGCGCAGATGCCGGACCACGGCGCGGGTGTCGATACCGGCGATGCCGACGATGCCCTGACGTTCCAGCTCGTCGTCGAGCGTGCCGGTGGCGCGCCAATTCGACGCTCGCGGCGAGGGGTCGCGCACCGCGTAGCCGGCGACCCAGATCTTGTCGCCGCGGCTCTCCGCGTCCTCGTGGTTCCAGCCTGTGTTACCGATCTGCGGCGCGGTCGCGACGACGATCTGCCGGTGATAGCTGGGGTCGGTGAGCGTCTCCTGATACCCCGACATGCCCGTGGAGAAGACGGCCTCGCCCAGCGTCTGTCCCACCGCCCCGAACGACGCACCGGTGAACACCCGGCCGTCCTCCAGCACCAGATACGCTGCTCGCCTCACCATGTCGCCCTTTTATGCCTCCCTCAACCAGTCCCCGTATTTTCCGCGGTCGTCTCCGCGAAACCCGGTGTCGATCTCGGTGCCCGACGGCAGCCGCCAACGGATCGCCAGGATGCCGTCGCGCGCGACGACCTTGCCCGCGATGCCGCGTTCGGTGCGGATGGCGGTGATCGACCCGGCCGGGATCCATATCGGGTCGGCACCGCTGCGCCTCATCATGATGCCTTCGGGGTGCCGGGACAGCACCGCCTTGCTGCAGTAGCCGAGATCTCCCACCGCGATGCGGTCCAACCAGCTCGGCGCGAGTGTGCTGCCGACGTAGAGCCCCGGCGTCGGCGCGATGATCGGTGCTCCCACGGTGTCGGGCAGCGAGGGCAGTGCTCCGATCAGCCCGGCCTGCCGCTGCGCCCGCCGCAGCCAGCCGCCCAGCACTGCGCGGATCAACAGCACCGCCACCACCGCCAGCACGGCCGCGATGACAAGCGACGCGGCCAACGTTGCCGTGTTCATGCGCGATCCGCCTTCGCTTCTCGCTCGCCGTTCATGCCGGGCACTTCCCCTCGCGCGCAGTCACTTTCCCCCGCAGCAGCGTCGCCGTCACCGCAGCCGGAAACGTCATCGCCTCGTACGGCGTGTTGTCCGACCGGCTGGCCAGGTCAGCGCCCCGCACCGTCCAGGTGGCGTCGGGATCGACGACGGTGAGGTTGGCCGGCTCGCCGATGTCCAGCGGGCGGCCCTGATCGGGCAGGCCCGCGATGCGCGCCGGGTTCTCGCTCATCACTCGCGCCACGTCACGCCAGCTCAACAATCCCGGCGCAACCATCGCCTGCACCACCACCGACAGGGCGGTCTGCAGGCCGAGCATCCCAGGTCGGGCGTTGGCGAACTCGCAGACCTTCTCGTGCTCGGCGTGCGGCGCGTGGTCGGTTGCCACGCAGTCGATGACGCCTTCGACCAGTCCCTGTCTCAATGCTTCGGCATCGGTTGACTCGCGCAGCGGCGGGTTCACCCGGTTGCGGCCGTCATAAGTGGCCAGCAGCGTGTCGTCGAGCGCGAGGTGGTGCGGAGTCACCTCGGCGGTGATCGCAATG
>JAFAWC010000264.1 GCA_019242135.1 Mycobacteriaceae bacterium
GGTTCTGCGGGATCGGTGCTCGCGAACCGTCTCAGTTCCGATCCGAAAGTCGCGGTGACGGTTCTGGAGGCGGGCCCGAAAGACAACGACAAGTTCGTCCATATTCCGGCCGCGTTCTCCAAGCTCTTCCGCACCGAAAGGGACTGGGACTATCTGACCGAGCCGCAAAAGGAGCTCAACGGTCGCCAGATCTATTGGCCTCGTGGGAAGATGCTGGGCGGTTCGTCGTCGATGAACGCGATGATGTGGGTCCGCGGATTTGCCGCCGACTACGACGAGTGGGCCGAACTCGTCGGCGAGCAGTGGTCGTTCGCGCAGCTCGCCCCCTACTTCGATCGGATCGAAGCCGGGCCGCTGGTGATCTCACCGCAGCGCAGTCCCCGCAGCTCCACGGCTGCCTGGCTGGCAGCGGTCGAGCAGAGCGGATTCCGCGTCGAGCTCCCGAATACTGACGCGCCGCGGGGCTTTTGCCAAACCATGGTGACCCAGCACAGAGGCGCCCGGTTCAGTTGCGCCGACGCATACCTCAAGCCGGCGCTACGGCGCCCGAACTTGACTGTGCTCACCGAGGCGCACGCCCTGCGAGTGCTGTTCGAGGGCCGGCGTGCCGTCGCAGTGGAGTTCGCCAGGGGCGGTAATCGCCATGTCGTGCGCGCTGGCCGCGAGGTGATCCTGAGCTGCGGGACGGTGAATAGCCCTCAGCTGCTGATGCTGTCGGGCATTGGAGATCCGGCGGAGCTGACCGCTCACGGCATCGAGGTCGTTCACGCCTTACCTGCAGTTGGCAAGAACCTCATCGACCACCTCGTCACTCCGCTGGGCTTCGACGTGCAGCGCGACAGCTTGTTCACCGCGGAAAAGCCCTTAGAACTGGTCAAATACCTGCTGGGACGGCGCGGCATGCTGACATCGAACGTCGGCGAGGCGTATGGATTCGTGCGCAGCGATCCCGGGTTGCAGTCGCCCGATCTGGAGCTGATCTTCGCGCCTGCACCGTTTTTCGATGAGGGCCTCGGGGACCCGTACGGGCATGCAGTGGTGTGCGGGCCCATCCTGCTCAGGCCGCACAGCCGCGGCACGATCGCGCTCAAGTCGTCGGATCCCGTCGCGAAACCGATCATCGATCCGCAATATCTATCCGACTCGGGCGGGAAGGACCGCGCCGCGATGATGTCCGGTTTGCGGATAACCGCCAAGATCACCGAAGCGCCCGCCTTGGCCGACGTGCTCGGCCGGATCGCCCGACCGCTCGGGGCACGCGATACCCGCGACGAAGCGCTCGAAGAAGCGCTGGCCACCTGCTCGCACACGCTGTATCACCCGGTGGGAACGTGTCGGATGGGCAGCGACGCCTCCAGCGTGGTCGATCCGCAGTTGCGGGTCCGCGGCGTCGAGGGCCTTCGGATAGCCGACGCGTCGGTGATGCCCACGATCATCCGGGGACACACTCACGCGCCGGCAGTGCTGATCGGCGAGAAGGGCGCGGATTTGATCCGCGTGGCGTCGCGCTGAGTCGGACCTGGGGGCCCAGCGCCGACTACGTAAAAGTTGCGGCGGCAGCCGGCGCCCACCCGCCGGTGGATCCGCGCGGCAGAATATCCGGTGATGACGATGAACGCCAAGCGCCGTCGCGCGCACGAGAAGCTGGCCTCTCAGCCGGGCGTACGGTCGGTGCGTCGACCGGTGCGCCCGGACGGCGACGACGAGTTCGACCTGTACTACGTGCGGGCCGGACGCAAGTCAGCTCACCCGACGGTGATCATTCCCGGCGGACCGGGGCCGGCGTCCGTGGCCCTATATCGGGGTTTCCGTCGCCGCGCGGCCACCGCCGGGCTGGACGTGATCATGATGGAGCATCGCGGGGTGGGATTGTCGCGTCACGACGACGACGGCGCCGACTTGCCGCCGCAGGCTCTCACGATCGATCAGGTGGTCGATGACCTGGTGGCGGTGCTCGACGACGCCCACGTCGAACGGGCGGTTCTCTACGGCACCTCTTACGGCACATACATCGCTGCGGGTGTCGGGGCGCGATACCCGCACCGCGTCCACGCGATGATCCTCGACTCGCCGGTGCTGTCGGGCCACGACATCGACGACGTGCGCGCCGCGATCCGCCGGGTCCTGTGGGACGGGGCCGACTCAGAAACCGCGGATTTAGCGCCGAAGGTGCGACAACTGGTCGGCCGCGGGGTGCTGACACCTGCGGCCGGTCAGCTCGCGGCCGCCCTGTACGGGTGGGGCGGCCCGGCGCTGCTGGATCGTCAGTTGGATCTGCTCATGAGCGGCAGACGCGGGCTGTGGACCGTCCTGGAAACCGGTGCCCGCCGGTTGATCGCGCGCAAGGTTCCCTACCGCAACGAGCCCGATCTGGTGATGCGCATCGGCTTCCGGGAACTCAACTACGGCGGTGTCCCCGACGGCGAGCCGTTGGACCCTGCGGCCGCGTACCGCGACTTTGCCTCGGATCCCGTCGAATTCGAGGCAGAACCCTATGACCTGGCCGTCGAGATGCCCAATTTCCGGTGGCCGACCGTCGTCGTCTCCGGTGGCCGTGACCTGACCACCCCGCCCGCGGTTGCCGAGCGGATCGCGTCGTTGGTTCCCGGCGCGGTGCTGGTGCGGCTCGCGACGGCGGGCCACAGCGCGCTCGACAGTCGCGA